>SDWK01000197.1 GCA_004195335.1 Shewanella sp. | reverse complement strand
ATTTTATGGTTTAAATCTCAGCTGTAAATGTTAGTTTAACTAAAATTCTTATTCACAAAGTCCCAGTTAACCAGTTCCCAATAATGTGCGAGGTAATCAGGGCGTACATTGCGATAATCGATATAATACGCATGCTCCCAAACGTCCACAGTCATAATTGGAGTCACGCTGTTATCGGTTAATGGTGTTGCAGCATTACTTGTATTCACAATCGCGACAGAGCCGTCAGCATTTTTCACCAACCAAGTCCATGCACTGCCAAAATTATTAACAGCTGCATCGGTGAACTTAGCTTTAAAAGCCTCAAATGAACCAAAAGCTTCATCTATAGCTTTAGCAACTGCGCCCGTTGCGGAGCCACCACCATTGGGAGACAAACAGTTCCAATAGAAGGTGTGATTCCAGATTTGAGCTGCGTTGTTAAAAATGGCGCCGGTAGATGATTTAATGATCTCTTCAAGGCTCTTTTCGGCGAGCTCAGTGCCTTCGACAAGGCCGTTTAGTTTAACAACGTAGGTGTTATGATGCTTACCATGATGGTATTCGATGGTTTCCTGAGAAATATGTGGTTCAAGTGCGTTTTTAGGATACGGTAATGCAGGTAGTTCAAAAGCCATTGCGTTTCTCCACTCATCTTAAGTTGTAATATTTTGCTTCTAGCGTTGATTCTATTCGAAAATGCCATTAAGAGTATGATTAATTTTACGATTATAGCAATCTATAAAAGCGGTTAACCGCAGAATGAAAGCATTTGAAAATAATGGATTCCATTTCCCCCCTAAGGTTTTATTGGCTACCTTAGGTGAATACGGTGCTTTCATGTGAGGCTCTTTTCATTCTTGGTATGCTCAATGGCACCTTGATCGATAGGAAATTATATAACCCTATTAAAAGTAGGTTTTTGTTCTTGTTATACCTGAAGTACAATAGGGTAGTTTATTAATCATTGCATCTGTAAGTTAGGAATTAAAAATGGAAACAAACGAAACCGTAGCGAAAATCAAACAGCAGATCACAGAGAATCCAATCATTGTTTACATGAAAGGTTCACCTAAGTTACCTAGCTGTGGCTTCTCATCTCAAGTTGCTCAAATTATGATTAACTGTAATGCTCAATTTGCGTTTGTTGATATTTTACAGAATCCAGATATTCGCTCAGAACTGCCTAAGTACGCTAACTGGCCAACATTTCCTCAACTTTGGATTGAAGGTGAGTTGATCGGTGGATGTGATATTCTTACTGAGATGTATCAAAAAGGTGAGCTTCAAACATTGATCACTGAAACTGCCGCAAAATACCCGTCTGAAGAGGGTGCATAATATTTTTTGACTCGATAAATATCACTTCAGACCGTTTGTTAACGCTGAATATTTATTGATTTAAGATTAATGCCATTAAAAAAGCCTTTCATTTGAAAGGCTTTTTTGTTGATTGACGATTCTGTTTTTCTATTTACGTTATGCCGTCACTTCCTCCTTGGGCATGGGTAACAGTAGGTTCATCGTGATCGCCACGATCCCGCACAGGCTAATCCCCGTCAGACTGAATGAGCCAATACCAAAGGCCATTCCGCCAATACCGAATACCAAAGTTACACCGACAATACACAGGTTTCTAGGCTCGGATAAATCGACTTGATTCTTAATGAGCGAGTTGAGTCCTACTGCCGCAATAGAGCCGAACAATAGACACATAATGCCGCCCATCACGGGGACTGGTATGGTTAACATGAGTGCGCCAAGTTTACCGACAAAGGCCAGAATAATTGCGGTGATTGCAGTATAGGTCATGATCACGGGATTAAAGCATTTGGTCAGAGTGACAGCGCCTGTTACCTCTGAATAGGTGGTATTGGGTGGTCCACCGAAGGCTGAGGCTGCAATTGTCGCTACGCCATCGCCAGCAAGGGTTCGATGAAGACCTGGCTTTTTCAAAAAGTCTTTACCTGTCACATTTGAAATAGCCAAAATATCACCAATATGTTCAACGGCGGGGGCGATGGCTACTGGTATCATAAATGCGATAGCGTGCCAGTTAAACTCCGGTGCGACGAAGTTAGGCATTGCAATCCAACTCGCTGCCGCAACAGGACTGAAATCGACAATCCCGAAACCTAAACTCAGACTGTAACCTACAATGATCCCTGCAAGAATGGGCATTAACTTAACAATACCTTTAGCAAAAATGGCGACACTCACTGTCGTGAGTAATGCACTAAGCGAGATAAATAAGGCCGTATTTGGATCCACAAGTACTAGGCTGCCATCACCACTTTTTCCTAGCGCCATGTTGACCGCTACCGGGGCTAATCCTAAACCAATCACGATAATCACCGGACCGACAACCACTGGAGGCAGAAGTCGCTTAATAAAATTGTCGCCTCTTAGTTTGATCAAACTTGCTAATATTAAATATACACATCCAGCGGCCATCAATCCGCCCATAGTCGAGGGGATCCCCCATGTTTGAACGCCGTACATGATTGGCGCGATGAAGGCAAAAGATGAAGCCAGAAATATAGGTATTTGGCGTTTTGTTATCAACTGAAATAACAAGGTTCCAATACCGGCGGTGAATAAAGCAACATTGGTATCTAGGCCTGTAAGTAAAGGCATTAAGACCAATGCACCAAAAGCAACAAACAGCATTTGCGCCCCTTGAAGGGCAAGTGCAATATTTTTCATTATTATTCTCTTGTAGGGTAAACCTGCTAATGTTAACAGCATGATGAGTCTTTGGTCGCGGCGGTGGTCACTGTTTGCTGATTATGTATACAATTATTCGATGTTTTTCCCTTTTTTATCGTGATTAAGTGAATTCAGATGACAGACAGTTTGTGGTACAATTTTGATAATTCGTTTTCTTTAGAACAGTAGAACATGCTGAAAACCTTATTAAACTCTTCTATCCTATTCGCCAGCTGTTTGTTATTACAAGCAAACATAGTTAATGCTGCCGAGGTTTCCAAACTTGATGAAAGTTTGGTACCTGTTGACTCTCGCTCTGCCGCTGAACGTGCACAAGCCATCTCTATAGGTCTTAAGAGCGTCATATTAAAGAACTCAGGCTCTAAGGCAGCTTTAATGCATCCAAGTATTGCTGCTTTGGTGAAAAAGCCTACGACTTTGATCAGTCAGTTTGGTTATCAAGAGCTTGATGGCAAGCTCTATCTTCAGGTCAGCTTTGATCACAAGCGAATCATTCGATTATTGAGAGAGGCAAAGTTGCCGGTATGGGGTAAACAGAGGCCATTGACATTAGCTTGGATAGTAGAGGAACTTCCTAGAGAGAGAGTCATAGTAAATGATGAATCTTTATTAGAGAGTCGAGCCTTATTTCAAGCTGAATCTGAGACTAAGGGAGTGCCGCTTTTATTTCCATTAATGGATCTCGACGATAATATGAAAGTGTCAGCGAATGATATTCGGGGAATGTTTGCCGAGCAAGTTGCCGATGCTTCTCTTCGTTATCAAGCAGATTATTTTGTGATGGCTTCTATTGATAGTACCAGCAGCCCCTTAAAATACAGTTTAGCACTGTATCCTGTTGGGAAAACTGAACCTATACAGACGTCGCTAGTGAGTAAGCGAGAAGTCGTGGGTGATATTAATGCCGCAGTGACGGAGATAATCTCTACGGTAAGTGAATTTTATGTTGGTCGCTATGCTATCGCCGATACTGGAGCTGAAATAGAGAGTCATGTGACCTTTGTCGACGTCACAGATATGAAGCAGTTAGTTTCAATCGAGAAGTATTTAAAACAATTGAGTGCGGTAAAATTTGTACAGCTTATTCAATTGAATGGGACTAAGGCGCGATATAAATTGGAGCTTTTTGGCACCGAAGAAGATCTTCACCGTTTGATGAATTTAGAACCAAGAGTACATGCACAAGAACGTTCAACCATCGATATCTTTAATAAAGTTCAGGCTTCAGATCATGTCACACCGGAAGAGGGCGATGGGATAGAATATCGCTGGCAAGGATAGAACATTCAAATTCATGGGTACTCATGTTAAAATGGGTATCTAAGTTACGTTGCGTCAAACAGAGAAGTATCTGATTGAAATCTAGCTCACCTTTACAGTTATCATTACCGGTACACCTGCCTGATGATGAAACATTTAATAGTTATTATCCGGCAGCGGGTAATGACGAACTAATTCAAAGCTTGCAAGCCTGTGCCGAAGGACGGGCTGATAGAAGCGTTTTCTTATGGGGACCGGTCAAGTCAGGCCGAACACACCTTATGCATGCGGCTTGCGCTCATGCGAATGACCTTGAACGAAGTAGTTTTTATCTACCTTTGGGCATTCATGCAAGCATATCGCCTATGCTTCTCGAAGGTTTGGAGCAGCTCGACCTTATATGCATTGACGATGTCGATGCTATTGCAGGGCATCCCCTCTGGGAAGAAGCTATTTTCGATCTATATAACCGTGTTTCAGAGCACGATAATTGTTCTTTGATTGTTAGTGCGAGCGTTTCCCCAAATGATTCAGGTTTTGCATTACCGGACCTCATCTCTCGAATGCAATGGGGGTTGAATTATCAATTACATCCCATGGCTGATGATGAAAAGTTGGCCGCATTACAAAGACGTGCAGCAATGCGAGGGCTACAATTGCCTGAAGATGTTGGGCGTTTTCTATTGAACCGTTTAGCAAGGGATTTAAGAACTTTGTTTGATGTGTTAGACAGACTGGATAAAGACTCACTCGTTCACCAACGAAAACTGACTATTCCCTTCGTGAAAGAGATGTTGAGACTGTGATTCTTAGTAGATCCCCTTCGTAGCAGAACTGACTTAATCGGAAAAAGCGCAATTCAAAACTGAGTTGCGCAATTGAGATTTGATTTAACCTTTATCTCTCTTGTGTCGGTCGCCACTGACTCTGAGTTCAGGTATTACACTTTGTGTGTGCCCAGTGATTGGCACGAGTTTTAAACGTCGCTCTGACTCTGGTGAGATCGATAAAACAGGTGAAATCATTAAATTATCTAACCAGGATAATCCTTGAGTCATTTGGATCGGATCAGGAAGTTGCCCTACTAAGGTGTTACCATCGAGCTCGGGTAATATTTCATCAATCACTAATGCTGCTCTGGCTTGAATGGTATCCTCTCCAATTCGGCCTCTCTGGCCCCAATCAACAAGAATGTTGCTCGCAGTAGGGCTATCCGGTTTATCCGTTACACCGACATCGCGTAAAATACCATACCTATGACTCATCATAGCCTCCTCAAAAAGCATCGCCGTATCTTCACGTTTGGTAGAATAAGCGTAATAATCTGTGGCCCTGTCTGTTGAGAATAATTGCGTAATGTCGGCTGGCGTGTAGGATTTTTGATTAGTCGAAGCTGTCTGGCCACGGAAGCTTACATTGGCCAATGATGTGAGTTCATCACTGTATAGTGGGTACTGTGCCGTTATCTTATCCGATACTAATTCACCCGCAAGGGAGCGTCTGTTGTAATGTTCGAGTAAGGTTCCCCCTTCGATGCTATCGTGAACGGAACGCGGGAAGAAATCATTGGCATGGCCGAGTTCATGATAAAGGAGCGATGAAAGCTCTGGCGACATTTCAGCCATAGTACGCTGGGTTCTCGTTGCCCGTGGTACATTGTAGGAGATATATTGATTATCTTTTACATAGCGCCAAGGCATAATAAAATTTAACTCATTGCCGAATGAGCTTCGGTAATCTGCAGCCTCATTGATGACATCACGCTCCTGAGCGAGCAGCCATAGGTCGTTGGGATCCAGATAGATTGCTCCGGTTAAGGCCCAATAGAAAGAGGGGCGAATATCGTCACTAATCACAACTGCCGTTACCGATTGTAATAGTCTGGAAAAGTCACTCGCCGGATCCATTTCATTCAGAAAAGCCTCAAAATTTTCCCCCATCCACTGATGAGAAACCAGTAATCTATCTAATATGTTCTCTTTATCTGATAGTGCTGGTATCTGGCCGATTAATGGCAACTGTTCTATGGTACAAGGGGCGGTGAGCTGGTTAGAATAAACACAAGTTTGCAGATTGTCGGCATAAGGGCTGCTGCTTTTATAAGGGTGGGTTCTGGCTACCGGTTTATCAAAATACTCCGAGGTGATGTCTTTTTCATGGGTAATGAGAGCAATAACGTCTGAATATGTTTGAACACCAGCAATAGTGGCTGTCGCTCTTAGCTGAGTTATGGTATCAGTGTTAACGCTGGGGGCAATGAATTGCGAGGTTTCGATATTACTGGTATCGAGGGTAAGATCGGGGCCCGCAGCGATACACCAGCTTAAATCGGATGGGATTTGACCATCGACTCTGTCGATTCGGAAGCTAACATTGTTGCCTTCAACCACCTGATGATCTATTCGAATATTTAATCTATTAATTGGTTCATCTAAAATAAGAATTTCTGGTTTTGATATAATAGCTCTTGCAATACCAAGCCTCTGCTTCATACCTAAAGAGAATTCTTTAACTGATTTATTTTCTATGCCAATCAGATTAACCAGTTTTAAAGCTTCATCTATTGCATTGTTCTTATAATAGCCCATATACTCACAGTGAATTTCTAAATTCGCTTTAGCAGATAAATCTTCATAGAAGACTGGATACTCTATTAAACTGCCGATTCGAGTCAAATACTCATACGATTTATCATGTAACACTGAATCAAATACTGTTATTTCACCAGATGACGGTTTCAGTAAATTCATTATCAATTTGAGTATGGTTGTTTTACCAGCACCATTCGGTCCTAGAAAACCATATATTTCACCCTTCTTGATATGCATATTGACACTACTAACAACCTCAACGCCTTTGAAAGCTTTGGTAAGACTATTGGTTTCAATGATATTATTCATAACTACTCTCCTTTGATCCTGTCTCTTATACACATCT
>SDWK01000193.1 GCA_004195335.1 Shewanella sp. | reverse complement strand
GGCTCTGAACTGATCACCTATTTAGTGAGATTGGTATAATACTTTAGAATAGTTATCTATGAGATTCAGTTCTAATCGGGTGCATGAAATCGAGTGATATTGATCTGAAACAATGTGTTTTGCCCACTGTAGCTCATTATTAAGTTAACGTATGAGGAAGAGGAATGTTTATGAAGGACTATAAAAAGCTCTTAGTTGTCGTCGACCCAACTAGCGATAAGCAACCCGCACTTGCTCGAGCCGTTGATCTCGCTTCAAAAAATCAGGCCATGATTACTGTATTTCTCTCAATTTTTGATTTCTCCTATGAGATGACTTCAATACTCTCGGGGCATGAACGTGAGGCGATGCGACAAGGTGTTATTGCCCAACGCAAAGCCTGGATAGAGGATTTAGTAGAAGCCTATTCTGAAACGGACATAATTATTGAGACTGAGGTTGTTTGGCATAACCGCCCTTTCGAGAGCATTATCCAGCATGTTATTGCCGGTGAATATGATCTTATCGTCAAGGGAACCCATGAGCATGACAAGTTAAAGTCGGTTATTTTTACTCCAACAGATTGGCATCTTATGCGTAAGTCGCCCGTTCCGGTCTTGTTGGTAAAAGATCATGACTGGCCTGTTGCCGGTAAAATTCTTTGTGCTGTTAATGTTGCCTCTGAAGATGACGATCACCAGTCATTGAATGGCAAGATAATTGAGCATGCGAAAGGCTTAGCTCAGATGTTTGATGCTCAAGTACATCTGGTTAACGGTTATCCGGGAACGCCAGTTAACTTGGCTATTGAGCTTCCTGATTTTGATGCTCATACCTATAGTGAGACTATTCGTATGCAGCATGAACAAAGAGTATGCTCTCTGGCAAACGCCTTTGGTATCTCTACTGATTTTTGCCATGTTAAAGAGGGGTTACCCGAGGACGTGATCCCAGACCTTGCTCTTCACTTGGATGCAGAGTTAGTGATCTTGGGTACAGTTGGCCGCACAGGCTTCTCAGCAGCTCTTATCGGTAATACGGCTGAACACGTTATCGATAGCATTAACTGTGACTTGTTGGCGATTAAACCTGAGGGTTACCATTCACCGCTCGAAGAGAGTTAACCTTTTGTCGGTTCTTTTTTAAGGTAAACTTTTAATATATAATACGCGCCCAGAATTCAAGTGTTACTAGGCGCGTTTTTTATGTCTGAAGATCATTCCAAGCTACAAACTTCTCGAATAAACAAACTTCAGCGTAAGTTACGCGGTGAAGTTGGTAAAGCGATTGCTGATTACAATATGATTGAGGAAGGTGATCGCGTCATGTGCTGCCTTTCCGGTGGTAAAGATAGCTATGCGATGCTTGATATCTTACTCAACCTTCAACAGCGTGCACCCATTAAGTTTGAAATTGTGGCGGTTAATCTGGACCAGAAACAACCAGGCTTTCCCGAAGAGGTGTTACCGGCCTACCTAGATACCCTAAATGTCCCCTACCATATTCTTGAAAAAGACACTTACTCTATCGTTAGAGACAAAATACCTGAAGGGCAAAAGACCTGCTCGTTATGTTCTCGTTTACGTCGGGGTACCTTGTATGGTTTTGCACAAAAAATTGGTGCAACTAAAATCGCATTAGGGCATCACAGAGATGACATTATTGAAACCCTGTTTTTGAATATGTTTTTTGCGGGTAAACAGAAAGCCATGCCGCCAAAATTGCTTTCAGATGATGGTGCCAACATGGTCATCCGTCCTCTGGCTTATTCTCGTGAAAAAGATATTGCAGAATACGCCGAACTAAAATCATTCCCGATTATTCCTTGTAACCTTTGCGGTTCACAAGAAAATCTTAAGCGTGCCGAAGTGAAACAGATGCTTAATGACTGGGATGAACATCATCCAGGACGAATAGAATCCATCTTCACGGCGATGCAGAATACCTCTCCTTCACAAGGCGTTGATCGTGAAAAGTTTGATTTTATCTCTTTACAAAGAAATGCCAATGCACCGCTTAAGGGCGATGTTGCCGAATCAGACCTTCCGGCATTCGATTTTGTCGATGTAGCAAACAATGGCCATATCGATCTGGATGCTGCCAAGAGTCGCAGTGAAAATAAAATCGAGATTGTCAGTACCTATACGCCATAGCCGACAGTCTTGTTAATGGCTGTTTTTAGGCGCGAGATTAAGGCTCGGAACTTTAGGTCTTGAGGTTAAGCCATCGGATTAGTACATAGAGAAAGGGGTTGTGCTGAGCGGACCGTCAAAAAAGCCCGGCTTCTACCGGGCTGTTAACTTCATGCTTTAACCATTGGTCCAGGGACTGATGACCAAAGGCTTTGTCTCGAACTCAATTTTTGACAGCGTGTCGATTTTTTCACGTGGGAGTCTCAATAAATCAGAGACTATCAGCTCAACCCCATCTATTGTCACGCGTGTCTTACTGCCTGATTCAAATTCAAAGTTTAATCCCGCGATATCTGAGCTAAAGTAACGCATGGGGAACCCTTGCATAGCATTGAGGAGCTCATCCATCTCGGTTTGAATTTGAACGACTTCAGTTTGTAAGTATTCAACTTTAGTCTGTTTCGCCCTAACCTGCATAGCGATACTGCACTTGCTGCTATCGCCATCAATGTCAAGATTGATTCGGGCGCGATCAGACTTTAGCTTTTCATCATAGGGCAAGAATATCCGCTGCTTATCGGTGATCGTTAGCGGGAAAGACTCTTTCTCTGTCGTTAGCGTTCCGCTCTTTACTAAACATGGACCAGTCATCGGCACAGAAAACGCAATTTCAACCAAAGGATAATATCCTTTATTAACTTGCTTGAGTCTTTGATAAAAGCCTTGATACTCCAATGAGATAGGCGCAGCTTGAACAGATGAGCAAGCGAGTAATAAACAACTAAACAGAAGGCCTTTCTTCATGATTCTCCACCAAATACCGTTTATTTTGACGTAACATTTCCAGCAGCTCATCGATATAAGCTTCCTGACGTTCCGAATAATTTACCAAGCCCCATACTAATTCACTTGCCTGAGGCTGCTTATTTTGTGCCCTTAAATCGGCTCTAATGGAGCGCAATAATGAATATGCGGCATTTGAATTTAGGTTTCTCATGTAAGATGCGACAGAAGCTTCAACTGAATCATATACCGCAACTTCATGCGACATGCCAGCGGTTCTTGACAGAGGAACGAGGCCACACCCCTTTGTAAAACACCATTGTCCGAAGAAATTTAAGCCCTCTTTCGCAAAGCGAGAGCTTCCCCAGCCAGTTTCATTGGCGGCTTGGATAAGCACCATAGACTCTGGGATGGTGTCTGCTCTAATGAGCAATTTGTCTAGTGTGTCGGTATTTATCCCTCTGAATGAATATTGATACTTATTCGCTATTTTTTCGATGCGATATAGCTCTGCTTCGGTGAGTAACAATCCATCTTTGAGATGCTGTTTGGAGCGTTGCAAAAAATGACGCTCATCACTGATGATGCCATTTTGAAGTCGAATCGAAGGCCTTAAATAATCAAAAAACGCTTGCTTTTTTTGGCCAACATTTGGGATGGAAGAAAAATCAGGGATAAGACTAAGAGCTTGTTTATTCTTGACTAATGTACCGCTCACGGCCTTTTTATCTTCATCAATTTCGACGAACATTAGCTTTAGTACAATGACCGAAATTAAGACGAGGCTAACAGCAACGGTTAATTTCCCAACTCTTCCTGTCTTCATTTTTAACTCTGTAGTAGAAATCTAAAACGGATTATATGCCATATTGAACTAAACTACACATCAAAACAGTGTTTTGAGATATAATACGAGTGTTATATCTATTGGGTATTCAGGAAGGAAACACCCGGATGCATAAAAGCGCGTTAAATCAATATCAGCATGTTGTCGCTATCGGCGGAGGACATGGTCTGGGACGAGTGCTGTCTTCACTGTCATTTCTGGGGCCTAGACTCACTGGCGTCGTAGCCACTACCGATAACGGCGGTTCTACCGGGCGGCTCAGACAAGAACAAGACTGTATTGCCTGGGGAGATCTGAGAAACTGTCTCTCTCAACTCGCCAATCACCCTTCTATTGGAACTTTGTTATTTGATTATCGTTTCGATGGAGAAAGTGACTTGGCTGGCCATAACTTGGGGAATCTTATACTCCTTGCTCTAGACCAACTCTGTGTCAGGCCTCTGGAAGCCGTAAACCTGATTCGACAATTACTCAAGATTGAAACTCGTGTGATCCCTATGTCTGAAGAGCCGACACATCTGGTTGCCATTGAAGCCTGCGGCAACAAAATCTTCGGTGAGACCAATGTTGATAACATGGATAAACATCCAATGGCTTTAGCATTGGAGCCTATGGTCACAGCGACATGTGAAGCATGTGAAGCGGTTTCGAAGGCCGATTTAGTGATACTCGGACCTGGAAGCTTCTTAACCAGTATTATGCCACCATTGTTGTTGCCCAAATTTGCATCGGCGCTTTCAAATTCAAATGCCGAAGTTATTTTGATCGATAATTTAACTCGTGAACCTTCGCCCTCCGCAAATTTTTCTTTGACTCAGCGAATCGAGTGGTGTCATCAGGTGTTGGGAATGAAGGTGATTGGTAAGGTGCTTTGTCACTCTGAGCGAAGTTATCAAGATGGTAATATATTTTATCGTCCGTTAGTCAGTAAGCATCATGAAGGTCTACATGACAGAGTCGCTTTAGTGGATGCTATTTCAAGTATGTTGACTCATACCGTCAAGTAGAGATAAGAAGCATAACGTTCATCTATTCTCTTACACTGACAAAATGGACAGCATTGGCTGTCCATTTTAATATTGGCAGCAAGCGATACGTAAACCTACGCAAGCACCTTAGCGATGGCTTTACAGATCACTGGCATGTTGTCTCTAGTCATGCCGGCTACACTGATCCGTCCTGAACCAACAATATAAACTGCATGCTCCTCTTTAAGTCGAGTGACCTGCTCTTTGGTTAGTCCCGAGAAACTGAACATGCCATTCTGTCTTGAGATGAAGCTGAAGTCTTGAGTGACACCTTCAGCTTTAAGTGATTCGACAAAAAGTGTACGCATTTTTCCGATACGTTCACGCATCTCTTTTAGTTCAGACTCCCATAAGGATTTTAATTCTTCATCGGCGAGAATGGTGCTAACAATTAATGCACCGTGTGCCGGCGGATTGGAGTAGTTACCTCGAATGGTACTCTTAACCTGACTAAATGCCTTAGCCACAGTCGTTTCAGTATCAGCGACTAAGGTAACTGCACCAATTCGCTCATTGTAGAGCCCGAAGTTCTTGGAAAATGAATTAGCGATCAAGAGTTCAGGCACTGTATCTGCCACAATTCTTAAGCCCTTCGCATCTTCATTGATGCCAATCCCAAAACCCTGATAAGCGAAATCAAATAGTGGAACCAGATTTTGTTTTAAACACAAGTCAGCAATGCGCTGCCATTCAGTTTCAATAAGATCTATGCCTGTTGGGTTGTGACAGCAACCATGCAGTAGAACCAGATCGCCCGCTTTTGCTTCTGATAAATCAGCAAGCATGGCTTCAAAATCCTTGTCATGGGTCTCTGCATTGTAATAACGGTATTGCTGAATGGCCAAAGAAGCAGATTTAAAGATATTTTGATGATTTTGGAAGGTTATGGCATTAACTTGATTGCAATCGATGCCAGTAATCAAGGGTTTCTTTATCTACAATTTGCAGAGGTTAATTTCGATACACTCAGCGAATTGTTGCCTTTGATCAGAAAGGTTGAAGGTGTTCATGATGTCCGTACCGTCTCCTTTATGCCATCGGAGCAAGAACACTACGCCTTGAAAACACTCCTAAAGACGCTACCAGACTCGGTGTTTTCTATCGATGTAAAAGGACGCGTTCGTATCGTTAATGAATCGGCATTGATGACGGTAGGCATGAGTGAACATGAAATACTCGATGAGCCTCTCAATCATTGGGTTCAGGGCTTTAACTTCAGTCGTTGGTTGAGTGAAACTCTCGTACTTGCTCAGGCGACGCGCGTCAACATAGGCCAACACGAATACCTGGCTGAGATGTTGCCAATATATCTACCGGATGACAGTGATAAAACTATTCTCGCCGGCGCCGTGGTATCGCTCAAATCCCCCGCCAGAGTAGGTAAGCAGTTTAATGCCTTACAGAGCCAAACAACCGGCTTTGAAAGTGTACTTGCGACCAGTGATAAGATGAAAGAGGTGCTGGTTCAGGCCAGGCGTATGGCACAACTCGATGCACCTCTGTTGATCACAGGGGAAACGGGAACGGGGAAAGAGCTGATGGCACGAGCGTGTCATGACGCGAGCATGCGTAGAGAGCACCCGTTCATCGCGATTAATTGCGCCGCATTACCCGACAGTGCTGCCGAGGAGGAGCTGTTTGGTTTTGTGAGCAACGGAGAGATAGTAAAAAGGGGCTTCTTCGAGGAAGGTAAAGGCGGGACCGTTTTTCTTGATGAGATTGCCGAGATGACTAAATCTGCTCAGGTTAAGTTATTGCGTCTATTACAAGATGGTACTTTCAGACGCTTGGGTGAAGACAGGGAGATTAGGGCCGATGTGAGAATCATCTGTTCCACTCAGAACAATCTCGCCGAACTGTGCCAAACCGGAGAGTTTAGAGAAGATCTCTATTATCGCATTCATGTACTGAGCTTTCATATCCCCTCGCTTCGAGAGCGAAAAGTGGATGTCATTCCCTTGACCGAGATGTTTTTAGAGCATTATAGCCAACAATTATCGATCCCAATCAGACGTATTTCGGCCCAGTGTCGTGAGCATCTACTCAACTACGCTTGGCCGGGTAATGTCAGGCAGCTTAAAAATGCCATCTTCCGGGCTGTATCCATGTGGGACGGGTCGGCTGAGCTATCGGTGGAGCAATTGAAGCTTCCTTCCTATGCTGAAGGATTCGGTTATTTCGATCATCAATTCGAAGGCAGTTTAGATC
>SDWK01000191.1 GCA_004195335.1 Shewanella sp. | reverse complement strand
ACTAGTACTGCTATTTCATGCCTTGAACTCTGTCACTTCTCGACATGCTGAATCCTGCATTTCGAGGTTGTTTGGGTATATATATTAACCGACGAACCAGGACTCGATGATTTCACGGGTTGGGACACTGCCCTTGTGTATCAACTCCTCATCTATGATCACCGCAGGTGTAGACATCACTCCGTATGCCATTATCTGTGATAAATCCTCGACTTTTTCAAGGTTAATTTCTACCCCGTTTGCCTCGGCTATCTCTTTAATCCGCTGGGCTGTTGTTTTGCAGTTGGTACAACCTGAACCTAAAACTTTTATATTTTTCAAAATACTATCCTAATAAATGTGGAGAGAAAGCATTGAATACCCAACCAACAAGGGTAAAGGCAGTCAATAAAACAACAAATAGAGTGGCTAACAGACGCCATTGCATGACCTGTTTTAGCAAGATAAATTCGGGCAAACTGGCAGCGACTGTACTCATACAAAATGCCAGCGTGGTACCAATGGGTAAACCATTGATGATAAGACTTTCCATTACAGGTATAACCCCTGTGGCGTTAGAGTATAACGGGATCCCGAGTAGTACGGCAGCAGGCACTGACCACCACTGTCCCTGACCTAAATGAGTCTCTATCCAGCCTGCGGGAACAAAGCCATGAAGCGCCGCGCCCAGTCCAACGCCGATAAAGACCCACTTCCATACCCGTTTGAAAATTTGAAGCGTTTCTTGTTTCGCAAACTCATGTCGCTCTTTCAGCGTCAGTTTTTGAGTTGGGGCCAGATGGTCCTCAGTATTTTTAGTCTGTTGGCTTTGACCACGTTTTAAGGCTTCGGCGGCAAAAGATTGTAACCAACGCTCGGCTTTAATCGTATCGAGAAATAGCCCACCTAACATGCCCACAGACATGCCTACAACAATGTAAAGCAGGGTGAATTTCCACCCCAGCAAGCTCATTAAGAGTAATACTGCGACTTCATTGATTAAGGGGGAGGTGATAAGAAATGCCATCGTGATCCCAAGTGGGATCCCCGCAGAGGTGAAGCCTAAAAAAACAGGAATACTCGAGCAGGAGCAGAAAGGTGTGACCACACCGAACATTGAGCCAAGCATATAGCCGACAAAGCGATTTTTACCGGCCAGATAATCGCGAACCCGCTCGACGTCCAAAGAAGCTCTAATCACTCCGATGACATAGATCATCACTATCAAGAGGACAAATATCTTACTGGTATCTTCTACAAAAAAATGTGCCGCATCCCCGAGCTTTGTATCGGGTTGTAATCCTAGTAGATCGAAAACCAACCAGTTGGCAAGTTCAGTGAAAATTTGGAACATCTATGACCTCATCATTTCTCAAAATTTACTCATGTTGAAGCTTAAAATCCACTCTAACCGGATTAAGCCAACATTTATGTTATCTGTAAGACGAAACTAAATAGAAAAGGATGCAGAAAAAATAAATTTTTATTTTCGCGGTGTATAACAACAAACTTTATTATTTTCATCCAGTTTGACTTGGCAGGAGTTGCTCAGTTGTTGTTTTAGTTTTAAGCGAGCCCTAAGCAGACGTGACTTTGTTGCCGAAAGAGAGAGTCCGTGCCGAGTGGCATACTCCTGTTGGCTCATACCATTAATATCACAGCCTTTGAGAAGGTCGCTGTCTTGGGGAGTGAGTTCATTTAATACCCGAGGTAAACAGTGAGCTAATTTGTCGATGACATCTTTATCGATGGCAGGAGACTTTGGCTCTTCGAATGCCACCTCTTCAACCATAGGGTGCGCTTGCTGTTTCCTGGCATGATCAATCACCAGATTTCGAGCGACTTTGAATAACCATGCCTTGGTATTTCGAACATCGCAGAAGGCTTTTTTTTGGTTCATGGCGCGAATAAAGACATCGTGTAATAGGTCTTGGGCCAGGGAGTCGTCATGGGTTTGGCTTTTTAACCAAAGTGACAACGGACTCTGGTGTTCAAGCCAGGCTTCCATCAAGCACGGCATGGTGCTGTTTTTATGGTTTTCCAATCTCGGCTCGCTCACTTAGGTTTTATTTCATTTTATAGATAAAAAATATCATACCAGCTACAGAGTGCATAACCTTGTCGATAGAAAGTGAGAAGGGAAGAGGTTTATTAAATCATAAAATATGGAGCATCATTTCCCTAAGGAAATGATGGGGCAATCATTAGGGGGTGTTTATTTAGATAGCTCCATCATACAACCCATAGCTTGCCAAAATGGCCAATAAGCTGCGGCAAAAACAACCATGAAAGCTCAACAGAGCCAGAGGTCGTCATGGTGTTATTCACGAGATAAGATATGCGCTTTAACACATGTTAATAGACCCCTCGATAGGATTACCGACCGCAATGTTGAAGCAGGTCTCTTGCTGAAGTTTGGCCAAGTTCACGATATAAGAATCGAGCTTACCATTACTCGCAAATGCATCTAAAATATTGCAAATTTCTTCTAATGACATTCCATCTCTGTAAGGCCTATCTTGCGCTAAGGCCTGAAAAATATCGGCCACGGCAATGATCCTGGCCTCGACGCTTAACTCTTTTTGGTTAGGGTGAAATGGATACCCGACACCATTAAGGCCTTCATGGTGAAATGCGGCCCATTGAGCAATTTCATCGAGTCCGTCTATATGCCGGAGAATTTCATAGGTTTCATAGCTGTGTTGCTTCATGATTGACAGTTCGATCTCATTGAGTGGTCCAGGTTTCTCTAAGATGCTATCAGGTGTGTGTAGCTTACCGAGATCGTGTAATAAACCCGCTACTTCAATCTTTTCACAATGCCCAGGCTCTAAACCGTAGACCGATGCAAGGTAATGCGCTAAATGGCCGACCCTTATCGAGTGCTGAGCGGTGAAAGGACTCTTCTGATCGACGATGTAAGCCAAGATTAATGAAAGTTGTTTGAGCTGAGGAATCGTCAATGATTGGCTACTTTTTAATTGTCCCATATCCCATGTGTAACGAGTGATATGGCGATTTTCCAATGCAATCCAAAAAGCTTCAGATGCTTCTATCTGTGTGAAAGCCTCGACGAGGGACGCTTCAAAAAAGGTACCGGTATAGCTGATAATTGATTTTACTATCTCCTTTCTAGCGAGCAAAATATCGGTTTCATAGTGTGTGGCAGCCATCACATCGATACGATCGGAAAGAAAAATAAGATTGGCCACACGGGCATCTTGTGGGGAAACATCTAATCCTTTAAGTTCTTCCCAAGGGGTGTGATGGTAGCGAATAGGCGTGGCAAACTTTGAAAGCGGTTCAAAGTCGCTTAATAAGCGATAGCCAATCTTGCAGTGTATATCCGCATCATTCCAGTCAAAATTGTTGACGAGATTAGCATGCATCTGCTGGGTGGAAACACCGCAGTCGTGGAGTAATCCCAGTTCAAATACATATTGAATTTCAGTTTCACAGAAACCGAGTTGATGAGCGATTTGACTGGCGATATAACCGACACGTTTACCGTGGTTGGTATCGTTCATTCCGACTTGAGAAACGGCGGTCTCAATCGCGATAATCAGCTGGCGAAGATCTATCTGTAACTCAGAATCTGAAATCATTGCATCACCTTGATTTTACAGCTTTTGATACAGACTGGTATGAAGCTATAAAATTCCTTGTGAATAGCTTTCTTATAGAAACGAAAACCACTCCTTGAATTGATATTACTGAGTTTAGTTCAACATCGCTCAAGTGTGGTTAATACTCTGCAGAATACGTTTGGTGCAGGCTAGGCACTCAATTTGAAGTGAGTACAGGCTTCTTGCAATGACGAACTCGACTCCATGAGTTGATGACATTGATTTACCGTCTCTATCGCCGTTTTAGAGGTCGAGTGAATAACATTATCTATGTCATGTAATCCTTGATTTAGTTCGATAGCGGCTGCCGTATGCTCTTCTGTGCCTTGGGCGATGAGAGCCATCTGTTCAGCGGTTTCATTCATCTGCCCGACGATTCTATCGAAAGCTGCTGCGCTCTGGAGTGAGTCGTGTTTTCCTACACTAATTTTGCTTATGATCTCCTTGATTAATACCGAGCTGCGCTCCGCCGCCTCACTCGAACGTAGCGCCAGATTACGAACCTCCTCGGCGACCACTGAAAACCCACGGCCGTGTTCGCCGGCTCTCGCGGCTTCTATTGCGGCATTTAGAGAGATAAGATTAGTCTGTGACGCTATCTGAGTAATGTCGGCCATGATCTGTTCTATTCTGGATCCGGAGTGAGCGACCTCTTGCATGGATTGAGTTAATTTTTCCATGGACTCTAATCCAAGCTTTGCTTCGCTTAATGCCTGTTGAGAATGTGAATGCAGACTCGAGACTGAATCAGAGTTTAAGGTGATCTGACTTTCAATCTGATTCATTGCCGCACTCGTTGACTCAATTGACTTTGCTTGAATACTGGTTCCGTCGGCGACCAAGCTTCCGTGCTGAGCCAACTGCACAGAACTGTTATCTATTACACCAGCTTTATTAATCACGTTAGCAATAATTTGATTAAGGTCATTTTGCATTTTTCTCAGTGATTGACCTAGTTTATCGACATTACTGCAGGGCACAATGTTTCCAGTTAGGTTGCCGTTAGCGATATCACCGGCGTGGGAGATATGGTTTTTTTGCACCTTGATCAGACGTTGCAGTGCATTGGCGATTTGACCTAACTCATCCTCTCTGTTGAGTAGTTTTACCCATGGGCGCTTTGAGATTGACTGGAGTTCGATATCTCCTTTTGCAAGATCATCGATAGCCGATACTAAAAGGTGGATCTTTGTGGAAATATGGTTAATCAGCAGTATTAACACGCCTAAAACGACGAATGCAGTCAACAAGGTTATGGCTAAGCTTGAATATATCATTCGGTTTTTCGCGATCAGTATGGGTGACTGCTTACTACCCGATATGACAACCCAGCCAGTGTTTGGCTCTCTCTCTACCCACCCAGTGTAGGGCTCGTTACCCTCCAACCAGTCGATGAGACCGCTTTGTTTACACTGGGAGGAGTAGCGTTGACTCTTATTACGGATTAATTCTGAATTAGGGTGGGCCAGAGGCGTGCAGTCGCTGTTTAAAATGAAGCTTAAGTTATCCTTATCTTGCTCAGTGATATTAATATAGCGATTGTAAAATTCGCCCAACGGCAAGCTGATAAATAGCACGTCATCAAATCGGGTTCTTGCCGAAATAGTCAGTAAGGGTTTACCGTCAATACGGCTCAGCCTAGGCGGGGCAACATAGAGCTCGGCGCCCTGTTTAATTTCATTGAAGTAATTCATCTTATGATAGTCAGATCCGATACGCTCAGGATTGCTGGCCGATATCGCAATCCCGTTGGTGTCGAGCAGAGCGGCGTTTCTAAGGTGATAGTTCGTTGCAAATTGGGTTAAATTTTCCGAGAGTGTTACTGCATCATTGGGGCTTGCTTTTAGTCTACTTACTTCGGGAGCGTTTTGAGCCAGAGAGGTCGCGAGCTGAGTGTTTAAGAAATACCAATTACTTAGATTTTTAACGAGCAGTGCATGGGATGATTTCACTTTAATTTCGTTGAGTTGGTGGATCTGTTGACTCGACTCCTGAGTCGAGAATAGTGTCACGCCCAGTAAACCGACTAAGATCACCGGGAGAACACAACGAATAAATTGCCCTTTTATTTGCATCACACACCTCAAGTTGATTCTGATGTAATGGCTTTTATTTTTACATGTTAAAAATATTAATTGTATGATCTAGTCGTGATTAGTTGTTTTTATCTGGTTGTTAATTTCGTTTTAGTTCACAAGTTTTATACTTGCCTGAAAAATTATAAGGCTACTTAACGAAAGCAAGATGAACTGTTAATATCGACTCACTTTTAGCAATCCACTTTAGCAACCCATTTTTAGCAATCCACTTTGGAGTTCGTTTGGCACCTAAATTATTACAACCTCATTCCTTGCCGACAGTTAAGCTCTACTTTTGTCCTCTGGATCTTACCTCGATGAACATTGAGCAAGCACAAATCATTCAATCTTGGCTGAGTGAAGCTGAGTCGGTAAAGGTATCGCGTTATATTCAGCTCACAGCGCGGGATAAAGGATTAATGGTGCGTGGTTTTTTACGCGGTATTTTGTCGATCTGCTCAGGGTATAAACATGATGAGCCTAAAGGTGACAAGGGCATTGCTCCGAGTGATTGGTGCTTTGAATATGGTGAGAAGGGCAAGCCGAGTCTGATCCAAGAGCAAAGGGAGTTGACTGGGCTGGAATTTAATATCAGCCATAGCGGTGATTGGTTAGTCATAGCCGTGATCAAGCACTCATTGGATGAGACGTCTATGGCAGATAATATCGAGCTTGGTGTCGATATCGAGCGCTATCGGACCAGTACCAATATCTATCCGATATTGAATCATTATTTTACTAAAGATGAATCAGAGTCGTTATTGACGTTGAATGAAAATGACCAACGTGAGCGATTTTTCGATCTCTGGGCACTGAAAGAGTCCTACATTAAGGCTAAAGGCTTAGGTTTAGCCTTGTCGCTTAAATCATTTAGTTTTGGGTTTACCCAAGCAATGGAGCATGAATTAGCCCTATATGAAGATAACGTGCATATTGAAACGTTAAGTGTGCTGTGTAATTTAAGTCTTAACTTCGATAAAGATGCATCTCTTACAGAGTCGAGAGAAGATGCTGTTAGTCGGTCAGCAAGTGATGGATGGTCAGTATTTTTAGGAAGGTTAAATTCAGAGTATCGTTTCGCCGTGAGTATTGGTTCTGCAGGTGACGTCGATTTAGAGGTGCATAGAATGAAGCTGAGCAGTTTGTTGGTTCAATATCAGTGATTCGTTAGTCGAGCCAGTGGAAGGGGAAAAAAGAGCAGGGAATTAAGCGAAAACCTGAGGGTAAGCGCTATCAGTCCTGCTCAAAAGGGAGTGAGAAGAGCGTCTTTTGTTTAATGTATGTCCTAATTAAAC
>SDWK01001002.1 GCA_004195335.1 Shewanella sp. | reverse complement strand
TATAATACCAATCGGTATAAACTAAGTTTTAGATGTAACAGATATGAAAAAACGCGCCATAAGCGCGTTTTTGATTATTTAACTCATACTATTTTGATTCGTTTTTAGCCACTCTTTCGATATCGACTAGATCGAGAGTGATATAAACCGTCTCATCACGAAAGGCATCTGGCGTTACCAGTTCATCTTTCTCTGTAGCTGTATCTGACTCAGTTTCTGTATCTTCTGAATCGAGTGACTTGACGACCTCTAACCCTTGGCTCACACGACGTTCATTAAGACGGTCGAGCTGCTTCTTATCGTTGGTTTCACGCTCAATAATA
Source organism: Shewanella sp. (assembly GCA_004195335.1). Classification (GTDB taxonomy): domain Bacteria; phylum Pseudomonadota; class Gammaproteobacteria; order Enterobacterales; family Shewanellaceae; genus Shewanella. The sequence continues at coordinate 6,664 of SDWK01001002.1, read as the reverse complement.
CGTTCACTTTCAACGAGTGAAACCGTTTTTTCATTATGATGCTTCTTGAATTCGGCAATATCTTGATAAATATAACTGAACTCAACATCTTGCTTAATGCGGGTCTGATGTTTAGCAGAAAGATTGTTGATCTGGTTAGGATTAATATCACCCAATGTTCCATACTGTGCAACAGGCACTTTATCCCAAGGTAAGGCGTTATCTTCTTCAGCTTCGCCATATTCACCTGGTTCCAATGCACTTGGATAAGCAATATCCGGAGTGACACCTTTAAGTTGAGTACTGCCGCCATTGATACGATAGAACTTAGCTATGGTGTACTGTACGTGTCCAATTGGCTTGTCATACATATCGTAGATACGGCCAAGACTCTTATGCTGCTGCACCGTACCTTTGCCGAAGGTCGATTCTCCGACAATCAGTGCGCGGTCATAATCCTGAAGTGCTGCAGCAAAAATTTCAGAAGCAGAGGCACTATAACGGTCAACCATCACGGTTAATGGTCCGCTATAAGTGGTTTTCCCGTCATTATCTCGATTTTGCGAGACTTTACCATTAGCATCTCTGATTTGTACAACCGGACCTTGCTCAATAAACAATCCAGTTAAAAGTGTTGCCTCGGTTAATGCACCACCACCGTTACCACGTAGATCGATAATTACACCTTCAACCTGCGCTTCTTTCAGCTTAATCAGCTCTTTAGTCACATCTTTAGACAGATTCATATAAAAGCCCGGTATCTGAATAACACCAACCTTACGCTGAGCATAGGGACCTTCATCTGGCTCGATCACCTCTGAGGTTGCCGCTCGGTCTTCGAGTCTGATCTTATCTCTTACGATGGTGACCTCGAATGTTTTAGCCGAAGAGCCCCCTTTTTTGGGTAAAATCTGTAAGACAACCTTACTGTCTTTAGGGCCTTTAATCAGCTCGACAACATCATCGAGACGCCAGCCAATGACATCGACAATCTCTTTGTCATCCTGGCCAACACCGACAATCTTATCTTCGGGTGATAACCTTTCACTCGTTGCCGCAGGTCCGCCTGCAACCAGACTTTTAATGACGGTATAATCATCATCCATCTGCAATACGGCACCAATCCCCTCAAGACTTAAGTTCATCTCCATCTGGAAACGCTCAGCATTCCTGGGAGAGAGGTAACTGGTGTGAGGTTCTACTGTGCGAGAAAAAGCATTCATCACACCTTGAAAAACATCTTCACTCTTAGTCTGGCTCAAGCGCTTAATCGCATTGTTATAGCGCTTCTCAAGAACAGGGACAATCTCACCCCACTCTTTGCCGGTCAATTTAAGGTTTAACGCATCGTATTTGACACGTTGACGCCATAATTCATTAAGTTCAGCCTCATTCTTCGGCCAAGCGGCATCTTCACGATTAAACTGATATTTGTCATTAGCGACGGTGAAATCGATCTCTTTGTCTAATAGAGATAATGCATAAGAGAAACGGTCGTAACGACGCTTTTGTACGAGTTCGAACATCTTGTAAGCAGGGGTTAAATCACCACTTTTAAGCATGTCATCAAACTGTTTGGAATATACACCAAACGTATCGAGGTCTTCTTGAAGCAAGACATTACGTCGGTAATCTAATTGTTTGAGGTAACGCGTAAACACTTGCTCGGAAAACGTGTCATCAAGATCAAACCTGTGATAGTGAGAGCGAGTAAAGAGGCCAGTAACACGCTTACTGGCGACTTTATGCTGCGGTTCCTGCGATAGTGCGGGTAACTCGCTGAATGGAATTGATGGGGTTAACGCCCACGCCGAGAATCCTACAAAAATACTGGCGATCGAGGCAGCCAGGGTAATTTTTCGCATCAACAAGTTACTCCTTTACTATGAGATAGTTACAGCATTATGTGTTCAATACGTACTTTAACGGTTAAACCCGAGTCTAACTGTACTTGAACATCTTCTTTCTTAATGTCTAAAATAACGCCAGCAACTGGTGTCTTACCTAGTTTGACATTAACACGCTGATTTTGTTTCAATTCATTTAACACTGCTGGTGTTAAAATAACTTGTGGAGCTTGCTCTTTAACCGGCTTAGCGGCTGGTTTTGCACGCTTAACAGCAGGTTTGTTTACTGGCTTTTTATTCGCCTTAGCAGCCAGACCTTCGCTCTTAGCGGTGGCAGCTTTTGCAACACGCTTAGCTTTGGCCTTCTCTTGACTCTCTTTAAGAGTAGACTGAGCATGATCTATGTGCTCTTGTTCTAACTCACCACAAGGAGTTCCGTCTAAGTCGATACGTTGTGCGCCAGCTTTAACGCCTTTCAGGTAACGCCAACTACTAGTATAGCGTCTTAAGGCAATTCTCAATTGAGTTTTACTGACTTTAGAATCATCAGCTAACCTTTCAGCCAAATCCTGAAACAATCCAATTTTTAATGGCTTCGTTTCACCTTCGGCGATAAAGCACAAAGGAAATGTTTCATATAAATACGCAAGAATTGCGTTGGTGTCGGTCAACTTCTCTGTTGATTCCATCATTACTTCCACAGTTAAAAAAGGGACACAAGCTGAACATATCTAAACGATACGCCATCAAGAGTCGTTTATATTTATCTATCCCAGATCAGGTACAAGCTTCAAAAATAGTACTGAAACTAGACACGCTGAACTGATACGGTAAATATACCTTAGCAATTACAATTAACAAACGCCAAGCTTTCATTCCACGAATGGAAATATCTCGACGCCCTTATCATTCGAACCGCCTATTATAAACGGGACGTTGACGATTGCGACCATCATTTATGATAAATTGGTTGTAGTTTGAGCAAATAACGCATTTTCAAAGCTATTTACCAGCTTTTCCAGTCCCGCTTGGTCAGTTTCACTGAATCTTGCCAAACTTGGACTATCTATATCGAGGACCGCGACCATCTGTTGTTCATGCATTACAGGGATCACAATCTCTGAATTACTGGCACCATCACAGGCAATATGACCGTCAAATTGATGGACATCCGCAATCCGCAACGTCTTCCTTTCGGAGGCCGCCGTTCCACACACACCTTTTCCTAACGGAATCCGTGTGCATGCCACTTTACCTTGAAATGGACCTAATACTAACTGTTTATTTTTTAAAAGATAAAACCCCACCCAATTTAAATCTTCTAAGGCATCATTTATCAATGCCGAAAAGTTTGCCATTGCTGCAATCAAGTCATCTTCACCATCGAGTAGCGCTTTGGCTTGTCTATCCAGTGATGCGTAAAATTCCGAGTTCATACAAACTTCCTAACAATTATTTTTTTGATTCGGCTTTATTAGCTGTTTTTTTGGGAGGAGTTTCTTTTTTTGGCACCACACCTTTCAATAAACTCATGAGTTGTTCTTTATTTTCTGCCAGATAGAAACTTAACTTTTCACACGTGTTTTCATCTAACTCAAGCTCGGACTCAGTCAAGAAAGGAGTGAGTTGATCCGCGATATCAAGCATCTTATCGTAGGTGTCAGCCTCCTTTTTAGATGTAAATGTCATCTTCTCAATCCCTTCTCTGACCACAACAAATTTAGTAATTACTGCCATGACTGCCCTCATACTGTTTTTATATACAGTTACAGAGTCTCACAAATACAAGTTCTTATGCAAGTACTCTGGAAAATCTGATAGTATCTAGTTGATTATCGACACAGATATCTTCCATATAATGTGATTGAGCCGTGTTACGCTCATTCAATAACAGGGAGTCATTTGCAACTATATCTATACGGGTTTAGAAACGGATTGAAATCGGCGATGGAACAAGATTGTGCTGACAATAGTGTGGTGTTATGCCGCTCTTGTGACTTAGTGATCAGAAAGCGTGCACTTCCTTCAGGTGTTCGTGCATTATGTCCTCGTTGCCACACAACCCTATACGACACACCATACTGTTCAATCAACGGTATGTTAGCCTTGTGTTTAACTGCACTACTCTTTTTACTTCCGGCCAACGTGTTGCCAGTGCTTGAATTACACTTTATTGGCAGTGTTAGAACAACCACGATTATCGAAGGCGCGATGGCGGTGGCTAATCAAGGCTATTGGGTTGTGGGTATTGCCGTTTTAGTCTCAGCAGTCATCGCTCCAGCCTTACTTATTCTGTCTATTTTATCTCAAATCTTGATCATCAAATATCGCCTTAACTCCGCCTTTTTCCGTGACGTATTGAAACGTCTACTCAGTTATCAAGGCCTATTGACTCAATTGAGCATGCTCGAAATTTTTATGATCAGTATTCTCGTCTCGGTGTTTCAACTCTCAGATTTTGCTGATATTTTCTTGGGAATGGGCACGTTTTGCTTCGCGATGTTATTTTTGGTCACGTTATTTCTTCAACGTGAGTACAATCTGGAACATATGTGGAGTGTGTTAGATGGATGATCTCAAAAACAAGACGCAAGGCATAGAGATTGGCCTAACCCCCTGCCCCTCTTGCAATAAACTATCTCTTCATTCAGATATCCACTGTAAACGATGTGGTAAAGTATTAGTGATGAGAGACCATTCGAGTCTTCATAAAAGTTGGGCTTTGTTGATTACGGCAGCCATTTTAATGTTTCCGGCCAACCTCTACCCCATCACCATGCTGGTCAACAGAGGACAGATACGACACGATACTATTTTCACCGGGATCGTCCACTTGGTTGAGTCGGATATGTTCCCTATTGCTATCATTCTATTTACTGCCAGCATTCTGGTCCCCCTGCTAAAGATCGTTGGGTTAACCTTATATCTTATTGCTATCAGTTTTCGACTTCCAATATCTAAACAGAAATTGATGATCGGATTTCATATCATAGAATGGATTGGACGTTGGTCGATGTTAGACCTATTTGTTATATCAATAACCGCCGCACTGGTTAATATGGGCCAGTTGTTAGATGCTAAACCCGCACCAGCAGCCACTGCTTTCGCCTTGGTCATATTACTGACTCAATTAGCAGCAAAAGTACTGGATACTCGTTTACTCTGGGATCGATTGGAATCGAAAGATGACGCAAATTGAAACACCAAAAGTCGTAAAAAAGAAACTATTCTCACCAATTTGGCTCTTACCTTTGGTTGCGTTAGCCCTTGGTGGCTGGCTGGGTATCAAGAGCATAAAGGAAGCTGGCATTGAGGTTCGGATCCACTTCCCAAGTGCATCGGGGATAGATATCGGAAAAACTTTAGTTCGTTATCAAGGACTCACGGTCGGAAAAGTCGCCGACATCAGTATTGACGATGATCTAAAAGGAGTAAATGTAGACCTTAAGATGGATTACCGTGCCGGGCCATTTCTTAACGAGGGTACGAAGTTCTGGTTAGTTGCGCCTAAAGCCTCAATCACAGGTGTTGAAGGTTTAGATGCGCTATTTTCCGGAAACTATATCGCCATTCAGCCTGGAGAGGGAGAATCACAATCTTTCTTCGAAGCTGAAATCAATGCCCCGGCAGTTCAACCGGGTACTGACGGTCTGGTTCTTGAATTAAGCAGCGATAACTTAGGCTCGTTAGATGTCGGCTCACAGCTTTTTTACCGCCAAATTCCAGTAGGTCAGATCACCAGTTACCGCTTAGAAGGCTCTAAGCGCATATTAATGACCGCATTTGTCAAAAAACAATATGCCCATTTGGTTAAAACCGACTCGCAATTTTGGAATGTATCCGGCCTCAGCATAGACGCCTCTCTTTCCGGAATAGAGATAAAGTCCGAAAGTTTGTCGGCTATCCTCGCCGGTGGGCTCAGTTTCAGTTCATCTGATGATTCTCAGGCAGCGACTAACGGCCAAAGTTTCCAAATTTATGATGATCAGGAGCAGGCATTCGGAGGAGTCGAACTCACATTAACGGCAGATAATTCTGAAACCGCCAGTGTGGGCACTAAGATAATGTTCAGAGGCATCGAGACCGGACGAATCACCCAATCGGCGTTGACCGACACGGGTGTTCGATTTAAGGCAAAAGTGGATGAAGAGTATGCACAACTACTGTCTGCCACATCCCAGTTCTGGCTAGAAGGGGCAGACCTTTCGTTATCGGGTATTAAGCATCCTGAACGACTCATCACCGGCAGTGTGATCACATTTTCACTGGGGACCGGTGATGCCGTCGAGCAATACACGCTACTCGACGAGGCGCCCGATCAAGATGCACTCTCCAAACTGGCCTTAACCTTAAATGCTGACATCAACCCAGGTATAGGCTCAGAAGCAGAGGTGCGCTACAAGCAGATACCTATCGGAAAAGTTAACTCTACCAAACTAAATAAAGCCCTTACTGGCGTTGAATATCAGATCGAAATATGGCCAGAGTTTTCACAACTGATCACGGCAAACAGTTACTTTGTCTCTGAGTCGGCCCTGACAATTGATGCATCGCTCGATGGTGTCAGCGTACAAACCCGGAATTTAACCACCCTGACCAAGGGCGCGATAAGCCTCGTCCAGGGGAAAACCAAGAAGCGAGTTAAAAACGACGCCAAGCTGCCCCTATTTGGCTCAAACCAAGATGCGCTAGCATTCTTTGCCAACCGCAACCTCTCGAAGTTAAGCCTGCTAAGCTCCGATGGCGCAGACCTTAATCCTGGCTCTCCGGTTTATTATAAGAAGATGAAAATCGGTCGGGTCGATAGTATCGATTGGCTTTCAAGCCCAAACAATCAT
>SDWK01001033.1 GCA_004195335.1 Shewanella sp. | reverse complement strand
GAGCGCGAAGATGGCGCGATTGATGTGTGGCTATCTCATTCTTGCATGCATTGTGAAAACCCTGCCTGCCTGATGGTTTGCCCAACTAAGGCCTACCACGTCAGAGATGACGGTATCGTGGTCCTGGATCGTGAGAAATGTACTGGTTGTGGCCTGTGTGTCACCGCCTGTCCATACTCTGCCGTCAACATTCGTGAAGACGATGGCAAGGCTGACAAGTGCAACATGTGTGTCGAACTGCTTGACCGTGGCATGGCACCAGCCTGCGTTGCTGGCTGTCCAGTGCAATGCATCGAAGTCGGTAACATCGATGAGGTGTTAAAGAAACCTTCTGCCAGTAAAGAAGGTGTCGGTTACGGCGATTGCATCACGAAACCTAACATGGTGATTATTAAGGAACGCGCATAATGACGGCACAATATGGCCCGATGGCAACAGCTTACTTTGCCTATAAATCGATGATTTTTGCGCCCTCAGGGACTGAGGCGTTAACTGGCATGATCGCATATCTCGAAGCGAATCGTCCAGATAGCTCTTTACTCACAGAAGCAAAGAAATTTGTCGATGACTCATCGGAATTGGAGTTTGACTTCAACCGCATGTGTATCGGTCCATATAAGCTTCTGGTTGCTCCTTACGAGGGCGTTTATCGCAGCGGCAACCATGTCATGAATACAGACGAAACCGTCAGAGTTGCCGAGTTTTATCAAGAGATTGGCTTGGTCATTGACGAAAAATTCAATGAGCCTGCCGACTTCATCGGTAACGAGCTGGAGTTTCTCTACTGTGTTCACGCGTTAGCGAGTGAGCAGAAAGCGGCAAATAATATCGAAGCCTTCGATGAACTCACGGCCATTGCCGACGAATTTATCACTAAGCACCTTGGCACGTGGATAACTCCCTTCTGTGAAGGGGTTAAAACTCATGCCCAGCAAGCTTTTTGGCGCGAATTTGCTACCGAACTGCACCTTTTTATCACCCAGCAAATGCAGTGATGCGTTGACTTTGTACAAGATAAGTCAACCCACTTTGTACCAAGTAAAACGGTGATATTCGTCGATACCTGAATCTACAATCCCCTTCAGGTATCGACGGGTAGAGCCAAATAGGCGACCTAAAGTCGCTAAAGGAGTTATGAATGAACAGAGCAATAAGATTGTTTAGTTTTATTGTCATGAGCCTGTTTGTCTCAACGGCAGCAATGGCCGCTGACGTTGCAACACTGCAGCCTCAGCAATGGCAAACGATCCAGGAACACGCTATTCCGGGTGATATCCCGGAAATACGCGGTATGCCAACACAAGTCGAGTTATTGATGCCTGCATCAATACCTGAAGATGCCGATGAAACTATCTTAGGTTACTTAGGTGCCACTGATAGCATTGCATTTCTAGTGTTTGCCAGCCTATTTGGCGTGATCGCCTTGTTTATCATCTTCATCATGGTGAACGGTATCTCACGTCTGGATAACGGCTTCTCGGGTAAGATGATCAAACGTTGGTCAGGCTTAAGCATCAGTGTGCATTGGTTAGGCGCAATTGCCTGCATCCTGCTAATGCTAACGGGTCTGGTCTTAGCGGGTGGTCGACACTACTTCGAGCCAAGCATGAATGCATCTAGCTGGGCATCGCTCGTCGGTCTGTCGAGCAGCCTGCATGAGCTAATGGCATTCCCCTTCATCTTAGGTTACATCCTAATGATATTGATGTGGGCACCAAAGCAAATTCCAGCAAGCTATGACTTGAAGTGGTTTGCCGTATTGGGTGGCTACCTGAATACAGGTAAGAAACATCACCCGGATGCAGGCTTTGCCAACGCCGGTGAGAAACTGTGGTTCTGGGTATTTGCACTCTTTGGTGGTCTGATGGTGATTTCAGGTCTGACAATGATGTTCCCTGAAACCTTCGTCGTTACTAAGAATACCGCTAACTTCATGCTGGTCATGCACATTGCATCAACCATCATCATCAGCGCCTTCTCAGTAGTACACATCTTCATGGCGACAGTCATGTCCGAAGGCGGCATGTCAAACATGACTTCTGGCTACTGTGACGAAAACTGGGCGAAGCAGCACCATAACCTTTGGTTCAAAGAACTGAAGTAAACGGGCTCTTCCCTAGCATCAAACCTTGCTCACCAGCGATTTCATATGGTGGTGAGCAATCTCAAATAGAGCTTAAGCTCAGACAATAATTGTTCAGTTTTGCACTCACCGACTCTTACTCCAAGAGGATGGCGGCTGCTTGCATCCTGAATCATAAAAAATAGAGAAGATGAATACGATGAATACACTAAAATCACTTGTGGCAATTGCCGTTGGTCTATGTAGCTACAACGCCTACGCCGATGATGCGCAATCTTTAGAGCAACGCATTGCAAATCTTGAAAACAACGCCGCACCATCACAGTTTAAAAACAGTCAGGTAAGCCTGTACGGTTCAATCCGTCCAACGCTTAGCTATCTTGATGATGATCAGGATAAAACCTGGGATGTTCGTGACGCGTTGTCTCGCGTCGGCATCAAAGCCAGCACAGAATTTGCCGACGGCTGGAGCGCTATCGCTCAAGGTGAGTGGAATGTCGATATCGCCAATTCAGGTAACTTTGGTAAGGCACGTCAGGCTTATGCCGCTATCGCTTCACCTTACGGACAAGTCGGTATCGGTAAGCAACGTCCGGCTCAATACACCTTAGTTGCCGAGTACGTCGACATCTTTAACCATGCCAACAGCCCATATGCCTATGACCATGAGAGCCCATTCTTCGTCGATAACTTCGTGACCTATAAGTTGGCCACAGGTGGTTTCACCTTTATGGCTGGTGCACAAGTTGACGGCAATAGCGGTGACACTGGTGCCGATATGGTCAACTTAGGTGTCGGTTACGATTTAAACCAACTACACGTTGGCTTAGGTTATGTCAGCCAAAACACACAGACAGATGCTGGTATCGAAGGCGATGACCAGACTATTGGTGGAGTTGTCGCTTATACCTTCAGCAACGACCTTTATGCCGCTGTCAGCTATCAAGATAAGCAATATAACCTTGATGCCTTAAGCCAAGATCGTAGTGGCAGCACACTAGACAGTGCACTGGCCTACCCGATTGCTAAAAACTACAAGATTAAATTGGGTTACTTCCAGTTTAAAGATGGCATCAAAGACAACACATCAGCCGACTATGATGGCTTCAACACGACTCTTGAGTGGAACCCTATCTCAAATGTACGTGTTCACTTAGAGTACTTAGCCAAGAACTCTGATCATCGCGCAGATGATCAAGCACTTACCTTAGGCTTCAGATACGACTTCAACCTTAACTGGAAAGGTTAATTCGTTATTGAACCCGTCATAAAATAGACAAGATAACCCACCAAAAAGAGACCTACTAGTGGTCTCTTTTCATTTCTGTCACTGTTGTGGAGATAAGCAAATGCTAGGATTTAGAAAATCGCTGATAGCGTCAATGGTGACTCTGGTCGCCCTCTGCCTTTTAATCTCAAACTGGCTCTCTTATATCGAACTAAAAGAGAGCACCATCGCCAATACTAACGAGAAGCTCCAGAGCATCGTTAAGTATGAATCAAACAACATCGAGGAGTGGTTTACAGAGAAAGCCAAATCCATCGATGCACTAGCCACTCACTATCGACAAGGTACCTACACAGGCAATTATGCCCAGGCAGCCAGACTCTCTACCGATGTCGGTGGCGTCGCCCGTATCTATTTCGGCTTCGATGATGGATCGGCCTACTCGACGGAAACCAGTAGCAAATGGATTGACGGTAAAGCCATACCGGAAAAGTATGATCCACGCACCCGTCCCTGGTACCAGCAAGGTAAGGCCACCACAGCCCTGGATGTCACCGATATCTATGTTGACGATGGCACCGGCAATCATGTTATCTCTATCCTGAAAAATATCGGTGACGGTGTCGTCCTCGGCGATATCGAGCTCACCTTTCTAGCTGATGCGGTTCAGGCCGTGGATTACCCCGGCGCCGTGGTATTAATTACCGACCAGACAGGTAAGGTGCTGGCATCTGAATCCAAACGCCTGGTCTCAGGCACTCACTTCTCCGATTTTGGCCTCCCCGAGGTCGAACGCAACATGCTGTCACATGACGAGGTCATGCAGGAATACACCTTAGACGGTGTCGATAAAATCGCGTTTTCCAAGGCGATCAATCTGGTCAACGGCAAGAAGTGGTATCTGCTTATCGGCCTGAAAAAATCTGTCGCTTATGCCGCAGTAGACAAGGCTCTCAATAATGCCATGCTCTCATCTCTCATCATGCTGGCTCTGGCTATCAGCGTATTATTAAGCGTGTTATATGTGCTCTATAAACCCATATTACTGCTTAAAGAGATGGTGACAGACCTATCTAAGGGGAATGGTGATCTGACCCGTCGGCTGGAGGTCACTAATCAGGATGATCTGGGGCAGATATCCCAAGGCATCAACCAATTTATCGCCAACTTACAATCTATGATGTTGGAAGTTTTGCAATCATCGACACATATCAGTAGCAGCGTGGAGCGCCTCAAGTCAGAGGCCGAAGCCAACAGCCATATTCTGGTTGCGCACACGACGGAGACCGAGCAGATCGTCGCCGCTATCGAAGAGATGAGTGCGACTGCCAATGATGTAGCCAGAAATGGTGCGGAAACCGCCTCTTTCACTCAAGCCACCAATATCCAAACGCTGGAGTCTAAAGCCGTAGTCGGCAAAGCCACCGACACGGTCGCACAGCTGGTCAGGGAAGTTGAAAATACCTCCGCCAATATTGCCGAAATAGATAGAGATACGGTCAACATCACTCAGGTATTGAAAGTCATAGGTGAAATCGCCGATCAGACCAACCTGCTGGCATTAAATGCCGCAATTGAAGCAGCTAGGGCCGGAGAGCAAGGTCGTGGTTTTGCGGTTGTCGCCGATGAAGTGCGCGCCCTCGCCGCCAGAACACAGACAAGCACGGCAGAAATTGAGCAGACTCTCACCAAGCTGAGAGAAGCCTCGAATGCAGCCATCGCTGCGATGGATGTCACTAAGGCCACCTGTGTAAAAACGGCCGAAACCACAGAGCAAGTCGCATCCGATCTGGATACCATAGGAAACTCAGTCAATCAGATCAATGACCTCAACACTCAAATCGCCACGGCCGCAGAGGAGCAAAGTTCAGTATCGGGCGAGATAACCCGTAATATGTCGGCCATCCGCGAAATGGTTAACGAGTTGTCTACCAATGGTGAGACCACCAGCAATGAAACGGTAAACCTTGCCACCGCGAACCATCAACTCAGATTGATCGTAGAGCAATTTAAGCTGTCATAAAGCGCCATTCGCGTCTGATGAGTGCTTAGATCAAAACTTCAATACAGGGGCGTTCCGCCAAGCGCGGGACGGCCAATTTTTTACTTGTCTACCCGGTTCAATGCCTGTTTCAATTTATCGACGAATCGCCTTAACACCCTCGGCAATTGTTGTTGATAGGAGTGCAAGGCATACACCTCTCTCATCTCCCCTCGGTAGTCTGCTAGCACACGCTGTAACAATCCTGAATCGAGATCATCCTGCACGAATATAGAGGGCATCAAACCGATGCCAACGCCACATTTCACGCTATTAATCGCACTGATGGAAGTATTCACCTTCAACTGTTTATCGGCACTAAACACCACGCTCTCACCTTGATTATTTTGCAGCACAGCGCGCAACTGCCAAGGAAGAGTGACCAAGTGGTGAGATTCCAGCTCCGTTTCCATTACCGGTCTTTTGGCTAAATAGCCTGGTGAAGCCACCAAAATACTGTCTAATGTCCCTATTGGAATGGCATGGTAATTACTGTCTTTTTGTGGTCCTACCGAGATGGCAATATCCAGGTTGTTTTGCAGCAAATCCAACCGTTCATCGGTGAACATCAACTCAGGCATCAGCTTGGGATACTCATGGCAGAGATGAGCGATTATCGGTGTTACTAACCCCGCCTCGAACGCATGGGGAGCCGTAATGGCGATTCGACCTGCCGGAGCAAGCTCATGAGATTTAACCTCTTCGAGCGTCATAGATAATAGCTCAAGCAGTTGCTCGCTTCGCTCTGCCAGTTTTTGCCCAACCACAGTTAAGTTTAACTGCCGAGTACTGCGATTAAGCAGACGCACGCCAAGTCCACTCTCGAGCTGAGTCACATACTGGCTAACCGCGGATTTAGTGTGCCCCAGAGACTCCGCTGCAGCAGTGAAGGAACCCTGCTTAATTACCTCATCAAATACCAACATTTGATAAGCCAACCTCTTTTGTTCATTTTTATTGAACATTCATTTCACCTTGAGGCTAATTATCATCAAATGAAATAACAATAAACTGCCCGGCATAGAAAAACAAATCGATTAATCAGGAGAAACAACATGAGCCAATCAATTCGCCAGTCAGTCATGCAAGCCAGCAAACAGTGGATAGCTAGCTTTAATCAAGGCAGCACTCAGGCCTGCATCGAGCGTTACCTGCCACACGCGACCATGCAAGTTTCGCCCTTCGGTCGCTTCGACGGTATCGATGCCATCGGCGGATTTTGGAGTGAGTTCGCTAAGAGTGGTCCAACCCAACTGGTCTATCGAAATGTTGAGATTAAGGTGCTCAGCGACAGACAAGCCATACTGTCTGCTAACTGGTCGATGAATATTGCCAGCGGTTTCATCAGTAAGGAGTTATGGACATTAAGTGATGATGGCCAATGGTATCTGGAAGAAGATGACTTTAGCGTGCTCACCCAGTTAACGGCCCCCCTCGAACCGCAGAAACGTACGGCGCTTGTCTTGGTGGATCTGCAAAATGATTATTTCAGCGAGGGTCGGTTTGAATTAGAAAATACCAACCAAGCGGCGAAACAAGCTAAGTCTCTGCTCACTCATTTCCGCGCACAAGCGTTACCGGTCATTCACATTCAACATATCTTCGAAGATGAAAATGCCTCCTTCTTCTGCGCCAATACTCAAGGTGTCGAGATAGAAGTCAGCGTGAAGCCTATCGCCAGAGAGCCGATAGTGATCAAACATCAGATCGACAGTTTTATCGATACATCCCTTGAGCAGACTCTGGTTGAGCTGGGTATTGAGCGCTTAGTGATTGTAGGCGCCATGGCTCAAGCCTGCGTGCAAACTATTTGCCGTAGCGCAACCAACAAAGGGTACCCTTGCGAGGTGATTAGCGACGCAATCGCTGCGCCAAAACTGGGCTACGGGGAGTTTAGCTTTAGCGGCGCCGAGTTAGTTGCGGCGAACCTGTTATCGCTCTCATTCGGCGGGGCAGAGATAAAAAGCACTCAAACTTGGCTCAACGAGAACAGCTAACACCTTCTAGTCAACAGCTGGCAATTGTGGTTAATCGAACCAAGCTGCAGATTTTTCTGCAGCTTGCTGCTGCACACCATCGTCGACGTATACGCTAACCATGGCGAGGGCCGCGGCGAGGGCACCAAGGTCATCGGTAAATCCCACAAAAGGGGTCAGATCGGGAATAGCATCGAAAGGCGCAATAAAATAGGCCAGGGCGCCGAAAATGATGGTCTTGGCCCATTTAGGAGTATCGGGGCGTTGGGCTGCATAATAGAGACATAAAGCATTGTCTATCACTTCACGACCCGCTTTCTTAGCAAACTGTTTTACTTTGAGCCAGAAATCATCGTCACAGTAATCATCACTGGTTTGCTTATTTAGTCGCTTATTTGATAAATCACTCATAGATCTCCCCCACACACCAAGTCCTGAGAATGAAGATAGCATAATCTCTGATGGGATTATGCTATCACTACCCAAGCCACTTCAAAATGCTGAATTCTGCATTTCGAGGTCGTTTGGGAATGTTAACCTATCTTTGATGCTTCGGCGTGGTTCCCCAAGTATTCTTCTTTGCTGGACGTTGCTTTGATGAACTAGAGTTATTTCCTTTCCCAGCATCCGCTTTACCTGCGCTAGGCTTAGACGATGTGCTACTTTTGCCCTTAACGGCTGCGCCGCCCTTAGCCTTAGGTTTGCGATCGGCAAACTGATCTTCTGAGAAGCGGGTAAAGGCTTGCTTGCCCCCTTGCTCTTTATTTGAAGCCGAGCCTTTGTTAGCACCCTTGCCTTTATTGCGATTTGCTTCGCGTTCCTGACGAGATTCTGCCGGCACTAAACAGCTAGGACCATTACCGATTAGCTTTTCTTTACCCATCTCAACGAGTGCCTCACGGATCATCGGCCAACCAAGAGGGTCATGATAACGCAGCAAAGCTTTATGCAGCTTGCGTTGACGGCCACCTTTAGGCACGGTCACTTTCTCACTGGTGTGCTTCACATTTTTCAGCGAATTAAGCTCGGTATGATAAATGGTTGTCGCATTCGCCATGGGCGATGGATAAAAGTTCTGTACTTGATCTAGCTTAAATTTCTCACCCTTAAGCCATAATGCCAAGTTAACCATATCTTCATTGGTGGTCCCTGGGTGAGCCGAGATAAAGTAAGGGATGAGATACTGCTTCTTACCCGCCTCTTTGGAGTACTTATCGAACAGCTCTTTAAACTTATCGTATGAACCCATGCCCGGCTTCATCATCTTGTTCAGCGGACCCTCTTCGGTATGCTCAGGCGCGATCTTCAGATAGCCACCCACATGATGGGTCGCCAGCTCTTTGACATAACGAGGATCTTCCGATGCCAGGTCGTAACGCACACCCGATGCGATTAAGATCTTCTTAATGCCAGGTACCTCGCGAGCCGCTCGGTATAGATCGATCGTAGGCTGGTGATCGGTGTCCATATGGCCACAAATATCCGGAAAGATGCAAGATATACGACGACAGGTTTTCTCCGCCTTCTCACTCTTGCAGCCTAAATGGTACATGTTGGCTGTCGGGCCACCAAGATCTGAGATAACCCCAGTAAATCCAGGCACCTTATCTTGAATATCCTTAATCTCGTTGACAATCGACTCTTGTGAACGGCTCTGAATGATCCGCCCCTCATGCTCGGTAATAGAGCAGAATGAACAACCGCCAAAACAGCCCCGCATGATGTTGATCGAGGTCTTAATCATGTCGTAGGCAGGAATAACTTCTTTACCGTATGAAGGATGAGGTACACGTGCATAGGCGAAACCAAATACACCATCCATCTCATCAGTGTTCAATGGCCAGGCTGGCGGGTTCACCCAAATCGCACGCTCGGCATGCTTCTGAAACAAGGCTCGAGCACAACCAGGGTTTTGCTCTTGATGCAAAATCCGCGATGCATGGGCGTAGAGATATTTATCTTCCGACACCTTTTCATAGCTTGGCAGCAAGACATAGGTGTTTTCCCATGGCTTAGGTCTGGCCGGCTGTACGCTTATCGCTTTCGGCGCATCGTTATCGAAGATTTTAACATCCGATGGTCCGGAGAGGTTCTTACAGCCTACATCATCGGCACCATAGGGATGTGGAATAGGGTCGATCTTATGCAGTTGATCTAACTTGCGGGAATCCATCCCTTTCCAACCGGGTAAAGGCTCTTTACGAATCACCGTGGTGCCGCGAATATTATGCAGCTCAGAAATAGGCTCACCAGCAGCGAGACGATGAGAAAACTCAACTAAAGGACGCTCGGCATTACCGTAAATCAGAATATCGGCCTTAGCGTCTAATATCACTGAGCGACGAATTTTGTCGGACCAATAATCATAATGAGCAATACGCCTTAGGCTAGCTTCGATACCACCGATGATCACAGGCACCTGCTTGAATGCCTCTTTACACCTCTGGGTATATACCGTCACGGCGCGATCGGGGCGTTTACCCCCTATGTCACCCGCGGTATACGCATCATCATGGCGCATACGGCGTTCAGCCGTATAACGATTAATCATAGAGTCCATGTTACCGGCAGTCACACCAAAATAGAGATTTGGCTTACCTAACTTCATAAAGTCATTTTTATTCGACCAGTCAGGCTGAGAGATAATACCCACTCTAAAACCCTGAGATTCAAGCATCCGACCGATAACGGCCATGCCGAAGCTGGGGTGATCCACATAAGCATCACCGGTGACGATAATGATGTCGCAACTGTCCCAGCCCAGTTTATCCATCTCTTTACGAGACATAGGTAAAAATGGTGCAGGGCTCTTTAGCTCAGAGCGATGCTTAGGGTAAGTAAATAATGTGGATTCAACTTGCATGAGTTTTACAGCCTGGCTATCAAATATGGAAAATATATAAACATTCGCGCCCCCGAAAGGGAGGCGGAGTATAGCAGGGGACAAGGGGTGAGTGCGAACAAAAAACAACCAGCCAGGCAATAATGCTCAGATAAAACACCTCAAGCTTGATTACCATATATACCCAAGCTACTTCAAAATGCTCGTTTCAGAGCTCCCGTAGGATAGCTGAACAAGGCAGTGATTGAAGAGAATGGTTAGTCCCTTTTCAATATCACTAACGCAGTGCAGATATTCTACGGGAACTCCCGAAGGGCAAGGCGAGAAGCAACATGTTTCTGCGTTATGAAATATAAGATTAGAATAACTAGTCTAGCTATTTCATGTCTTGAACTCTGTCACTTCTCGACATGCTGAATCCTGCATATCGAGGTCGTTTGGGTATAAAGTGTAGGGATGCTTACCCACACTCACATAGAGGATACTTTCGGTACAAGTTTACGCCAAGCTAGAGAGGAAATAGCCTAAGTTAATACTAGCTAGGGTCAGAATAACCAACCAACTCAGTAATCCCCCAAAAAAACGACCGAGATGATAACCTCCCCGACCTTGGGTCAAACCTATCGCATGCAAAATTCGTCCGATGACCCACATGACACCCAGACTATGCAAAAACAGATCCGGTAGATGGTTCAGCTCAGCCACCAGCAATAGAATCATGGCAATCGGCGCATTTTCCACTAAGTTAGCGTGCACCCGATTAGCCAGCCTTAACTCTTCATTACCGGAACTACCCAAACCAATTTTGTGTTTTCTACGTAATTTAACTACTCGCATCGCAAAAACCACGACTAAAATTGCAGTGATGCTGATATACAGACCAGAAATGGCAACTGACATAAGGCTTCCTTTTATTGAGATTTCAACCAGCATTACAACTTATTGACTTTAAGTAAATATTTTCCATCTGATTAACCTTTTTCCCACAAACTAGGTTAATATGCGCTCGTTCGGCATTTCCGAAAACTAAAACCACATTGGACCCTGCTTGTGAACAACGAAGAATTTATTGAGAAGCGCCGATTTATCATTAAGTTAGGCAAATCTCTGCACAAGTTTGGCACCCCTGCTTACCGACTGGAAGCTCACCTTCAAGCCGTCTCTGAATTATTGGGGCTCGAGGGCTATTTTCTTATCTCTCCCACGGCGATGACCTTCGTGCTGCAACACGATACCGATCAAGAGTACAACCATGTAGCCAGAGTCAAACCCGGCGAGTTAGATCTCGGCGCGTTGGCGCGTACCGATGAACTGGTCGAAGAGTTAGTTTCCGGTAAACGTACTCTTCAGGAAGCCTTAGAGCGGCTGGACGAGATAGCCAATAAACCCAATGCCTATGGTCCACTGTTAACTTTACTGGCATTTGGCAGCTCAGCAGGTGCCTTTGCTATGCTGATGGGCACGAGCTGGAACGATGTATTTTGGTCAGCCCTGCTTGGCTTTATGGTCTATGGTCTAGTCTATCGTGCCGAGCGTTCTAAACGTATGGCCGAAATGCTCGAACCCTTAGCGGCTATCCTATGTGCCTTAGCCGCCAGTGGCATCTCTCAATTGGATCCTCATATCAACCTCCCGGTAGTGATTCTATCCGGCATCATTATCTTTGTTCCCGGTCTCGCGCTCACCTTAGGGTTAGCAGAGCTTGCAGCAAGGGATCTGATATCCGGGACGGCCCGCATCATGGATGCGTGCATGCTGCTGTTTAAGCTCTATTTTGGGGCGATTTTCGGCATGGTGGTCGGCAAGGCTGTATTTGGTGAAGCCATCTACTTTGAACCTGAGCCCCTCCCCCAACTCGCCATCTGGTCTGCCGTGCCTATTCTTTCGATGGCACTGGTGATCATATTTAAAGCTCGAATGAAAGACTCCCCCTGGGGAGTGCTCGCAGGCATCGTCGCCTTCTTTTCATCTATGCTGGGCGGCATCTACTTAGGTGACTCTATCGGTATCTTCTTTGGTGCATTCGCCGTGGGCGTTTACTCAAACCTGTTTGCACGCTGGATGAAAGCCCCAGCCTCAATCGCCCTGCTCCAAGGTATCGTTATTTTAGTCCCGGGTAGTAAAACCTATATTGGACTCAACACGCTTATCTTAGGCGAGACAATGCTTAACCAGTCACACATCGGTAGCCAGATTTTTCTGATCTTTATGTCAATCGTCGCCGGATTAATTTTTGCTAACGTCGCAGTTTCACCGCGAAGAACGCTATAAAACGAATCGATTACCTGCGAAAAAACTCCGTTGCAGTGATGTTTCTTCCCCAGAAAGCATCACTACTACATCTGCATTTGCTTAAGTAAAATCATCCACTTATTTTCCTTTTTTTCTTGACTAACTCGCCACTCGCGTGTGTTATTAAATTGTAAGAGAAATGTTTCACCCTTCACTTCCCAATCGAAAGGTAATCATATAAGGCGCATCTATGCAGGATTATAAGTCGTATCTATGTCTTTTCATTGCCAGCCTATTAGCCTCCAAGGCTAGTTGGGGAGAAGAGGTTAATCCAAAAAATGATGAGCCAACCAAAAAGAAGCAGCTAAGTAAGATTGTTGTCACCAGCCATCCTATTTTCGATGAGTCGGCTCCTGATAGTTTTTTCATTCATCGTTGGGCTAATTACCTGCATATCAATACCAGAGAATCGACCATCTTAAACAAGCTCTCCTTCTCTGATGACAGTCGTATTAGCCAAAAAGATCTCGAAGAAGCCCAGAGGAACTTACGCTCCGAGCCCTATATACGAGACGCTAAAATCAGCTTCTCCGAAAGAGATCCACAGGCCGATACTCCCATTGAAGATGAAACGGTATTGGTAGAAACCTGGGATAACTGGTCCCTGCTTCCAACTTTTAGTCTGGGACGTAGCGGTGGAGAAAGTAAGTTCTCGATAGGCATAAAAGAAGATAACCTGCTGGGCTATGGCATAAGAACGAGGATAAAATATAAATCTGACGCCGATAGAACCGGCTACAAGCTTGCCTTCGAGGCGCCACTGGATAACTTCGTCAAGCATTCTAAAGCCGCCGTCAGCTTTCAAGACAACAGCGATGGCCAGACGACACAGTTTTACTTTAACAAACCCTTTTATACCTTAGATACCAAAGATAGTTATGCTGTTACTTATATGGATGATCTTCGCAACGATCCCCTTAAACAGAATGGAATGGATATCAATGAGTTTGAGCACAAGCAAGACTACTTTGATATTAAATATGGCTGGCGCATATCGAAAACTGATGATGCCAGATCTCGAATTATCACCGGGATAACTCAAGATGAAAATACATTCTCTCATCTCGACAGCTACCCAGATTCATCGCTCCCCCAAGATAGGAACTTTCTTTACCCTTGGGTCGCCTATGAGTTTCTGCAGGATGATTATACCGTCCTCAGTAATGTTCATCTTATCAATTATAACGAAGACTTTAACTTAGGCTGGCACCATTATTTAAAGTTTGGCTTAGAGACCAATGATACGAATAGCACCTCGTCCGTTGGCTATCATATAAACTGGAAAACGACTCGTGGCTACCAAGATGAAGAAGCCTTGCTTCTGTTGGCATTCGACGGGATAGGTGACTTCGCCACCAGCCAAAATGATTTCTACCAGATCAATGCATCGGCCGAATATTTTTACCAGCTCCACCCCAAGTGGACAGCATATGCAAAAACAAGGATCAGCACATCCAAGAATAACTATCTTGATCAGACCTTCGCCCTCGGTGATAACACCGGGATCAGAGGCTATCCCAATGATTATCAACATGGTGATAATCAATGGTTACTGACGACAGAGATCCGCAACTATCCGAATATTAATCTCTATCAACTCGCCGAGCTAGGCTGGGCCGCTTTTGTTGATGTCGGTCAGGCTTTTGGAGGGCCCGATGGGAATAATGAAGTATCAAGCCCTATTGGCAGCTTAGGTATTGGCGCCCGAATTTACTCGTCACGCTCAAGCTATGGCAATGTAGCCCATATTGATTTTAGTGTGCCTTTCACATCCGGTGAGGAGATCAATAGCTGGGAGTGGCGCTTTCAGGTAAAAAACCATTTCTAACCGACTATAATTGAGTTCAATGACCCAAACGCATCGGAGTGCAGACAGATAATAATCATGGTGAACTCAACGCCTTCATATCTAATCTTGCTCTTTACTTGCCTCATGAGTGGATGTCTGACGGCTCAACCATTAAAAATCGTCTGTCATGAATTTGCCCCTTTCAGTTACCAAGACACACACAAAAACATCACCGGAATTCTTGTGGAGATCGCACGCTTGGCTTGTCAGGATTGGCCCCAGGGCTGTGAATTAGAACTGCTTCCCAATAAACGGGCAAAACAGCAGTTTAATCAGGGGCTAGCCAGCGGACACTTTTTGGGTTGGAATCAGGAGCGCGCACTTACAACTTGGTTCTCAGTCCCCCTGTTACAAACTGAGTATGGTTTTTACTCACTACCGACACAGCCTCTCACCGCCATAAATCAAACATCAGGCATGGATATTGGTGTCTTCGCTCCCTCTAACACTCATACTTCTCTGATAAAAATAGATAAACAACAGCAATATCTTGGTTATCTCCCCATGAATATTATCCAGTCTAATTCTGGTGATGATCAACCATTGAAGATGCTGGATAAAAAAAGATTTGAGGCCTATTTTGTCAATAAAAATGTCGGCGCCTACTACGCTAAACAGATAGGACTACATGACTTACATTACCTCTCAAGCGGCCTACCGACTCGGTACTATTTAGGCTTCAAGATGAAGCACAATGACTATAAAACGATTAAAGCATTTAACCACCTACTGGTAAGGCTATATAGAGCTCACCGTTTCGATGCGTTATTTGCCAAATGGGGTATGACTCCTGCACCAATCCTACCGACCGAATTTCCCAACCTAAATGTACCTTATTAGCTTATGAAGACTTATAGCGGTTGGTATTTAGTGGCTGTTTATAGGCTTCAATGGGCGTATTCCTGTGATAGATTACTTCTCTAATAACATTAAAAAGCAATGGGGATATTGAGATGAGAACGATAGTGATCACTGGGTCTAGCCGAAGGCTGGGCTTATTTCTGGTGGAAAAGTTTCTTTCTATGGGCGACACCGTAATCGCCATAACACGAAGTCCTCCTCAAGATTTTCCATCCATAAGCTCAAAACATTTACACCTTATTCAGGTTGCCAGTTATGACCAAATCGGAATAACTAAGGCAATGCAGGAGATAGAAACTCTCGCAGATAGCGTCGATCTGCTGATAAACAATGCCTCTATGTATGATGCAGATCCCGAGAGCGTTGAAGATTTAGAAACCCATTATCTCTCGTTATTTAATGTTCACATGCTGTTTCCCACTCTTTTAATCACAGCCTTGAAAGAACGAATGTACAACGAAAGTCAGCCCGGTGTGGTGGTCAATATTACCGATATTTATGCAGACAATCCAAATCCAGAATACTCCCTGTATTGCTCAACTAAGTCGGGATTAGAGAGCCTGACTCAGTCATTTGCAAAGAAGTTTGCCCCGGGAATACGTTGTAACTCCATCATGCCCGGCCCGATACAATTTCTTGAACAACACACCGAACAGCAAAAATCACAGGTGTATAAGGAGACCTTATTACCGTTCGAAGGAGGTTATATGCCCGTCTTTCAAGCTGTGACTTTCTTGCTCGATAATCATTATGTTACCGGAACGAGCATTAAAGTTGATGGCGGTAGGTCCATTTGTAGGGGGTAGACCGTATTGAGTCAAATCGACATACCTACTTCTATCTACCGTCAGTAGACTGGAGACGTAGGACTCTCGGGAGGATAAGAAGAGTGAAAAATCTAACGCTTCTGAGCAGGTCACAATATCGATATCCGCCACCCTATCGACAAGCGAACAGTCTATGGCGGTACGATCTCTGCCGAGTGACGTTTCTATTGAATTGGTCATCCGTTTTATGTCGGCAGACTTCTTAGCAGATTCAATAACGGCTAAGGAATTTAGAAATCTGCGTTCACTTTCGATACCCACAGGTTCTGTGTAGATGAAGGGAAAGCCTATGACCCCTCCAAAATGCTGACATAAGGCAGAGGTAATTCTCACGGCGTTCAGCTCGGGAGTAATATTGGTTCCGATTGAAAGGTAATAAAACATCTTATCGTAACAATTTCCTTATATACGCGCCGATAAATACAGTAATAAAAAGCACCCCGATAAATGATTCGAGTGTGACTATGTTAGCAATCACGCCATCGGGATCATAACCCGTCCAGCTACCAAAGAATGAGCTGATAAAGCTCTGAATACTCAGGGCGAATGCGGTCAATATTGTTGCCTTAGGTTCTAAAAACAGATAACCCACAGCAAATAACATAATTAACAGCATAGATGAAATGGCAATATTGGACAGCCTTACTCCCCAACCAAAAATCCCTCCTAAAAGAAAGCGGGATAATCTTTTTGGGTGATAACATTGCCTCATATAGAAAAAAGCCACATCCTCCATCGCTAGCTTTCCGGCATCGGCTAACCAATGCTTCAGCGCACAGTATTGATCCCCCAATAGTCTGGGATCTTTTTCTGACAAGATTGCAAAGCTTCTGGGTTTAAAAATACCGCCTTTGCTATTTCCATAAAGCGACTCAACGGGGTGCAATAAAAACTTAGCCGTGGTGAATCGATGTAAGTTTAGCCCACCAGCGTCACTCAGTTTATTATCTTCGAAATAAGTGACCTCACTGACCGCCGTACCAGACAGATCAAACTTACCTTGAAAGTCATTTCTATCGACTCTTAAATGCCGTCCTATACTGCTGTTTACCAATGATATGGCGATATCGTTTTCTGGCTTACTTGAGCTGGTTTTACAATCGTATATGGCGAGATCATTAGTAATTGAAAGATGATTGAGCTCAATATTGTTAGTACATATACCCGACATATTCAGTTCATCGGTAATCAAGTGCTCAATCACAAGTTCGCCAGTGAGCCTGATATCCTCAATTTTGAACATGCTTTGTATTGTCGTACGGTTGGCTTTCTCGTATTCATAAAGCTCTTTGCCGACAATGATAGAACCGATCGACGGCTTCTTATCTAAAACTTCATCCCGATCTTGCTGATACAAAATCTGAATTTCATTTTTAAACTCTCCCCCAATAGACACCACACCAGGGATCACCATCTCATTGAGCCAAAATAGATCATCTCCTCCCTTAACACCCAGATCGAGATAGATATTCTCAGCTTCAAGCCCTCTGAACGAGGCCCCTCCTAATCCGGAAAAATCTGCATGTTCAAGATGTACATTACCATTAACTTGAGTCGATTTGAGACTGAAATGTTTGTTGAAGGCGCTATTGGGTAACCATAGGTCCCCATCAATTTTGCACGATATCAGCCTGAAGTTCCCCTCAAAACAACAGTCAATAAAACAGAGACTCTTAGGGATAATGGCATTATCAACTTCAATATCTTCGAAAATACAGCCCATATAAACAATGGCTTGTTCCGATAGGATAGATTCGTAGAAGTCTTGATAGGAGATATTTTTGTTTTTTATAACCACACAAGATTCAAGCTCAATATTACTATCCAGATTGATTTCGCGTATGTGCATTCCCCGACTGTGGGGTAGGTCCTCTTTTTTCTCGATAGTAGCCTGAAATGTGGCATTGTCATTGAGATACCTGATCCCATGTCGCTTAAGCTCATGCCAATAGGTAAAGTAGATCTGTTGAGTATCATCGGTAAATAAACAAAATCGATGATTTTTCTGATCGAAGTAAAGACATTGATAATTATTCATTGCGGCAGCTTCATTCCTTGTCTCGCAAAACCTTAAACTCTCAGCTCAATACCTCTTTCACATATCTCCTAGAGTCGCATCACTCATCAGGAAAAGCTGTTTGTGTCTCTATTCAATAGCGTTCACAAAGAAAATCGAGCCTTCCATGGATCTTGTTGCTTTTATTTCGAGTGGCATCATGAGATATCTGTGGTGAGACTCTTTATATTTAAGCTCAATAATTCAGCATATTAAATGATGGTAACCCAAAAATAACAGAGGGTCACATACTAAATAAGCTGGCTTTAATAAGATTTCGGGTGAGCCGTTTAGTGGCTATGCCCCTGAGATAGGTTGATCATTACCACACCAAGGGCAACCAACAACATGCCAATCCAGGCTGTCGTGTCCAAATGCTGACGATAGAAGAG
>SDWK01000760.1 GCA_004195335.1 Shewanella sp. | reverse complement strand
CCATTAATTATTTTAATCGTGCGGCAGAGATCATATTCGAATATAGCGCAGAAGAAATTATCGGTAAACCAATCACCAGCTTAATGCCGGTTCGCCACAGAGACCATCATTCAGAATATGTAGCTGAGTTTAATAATGATCAGGTCACTTCTCGTGAAATGGGAGAGAGAATCCAAATATATGGCCTCAAAAAAAGTGGAGATGAATTTGCCGCGGAGATCAGCATCTCTAAGATATTTGTCGATGGAGAAACCGAATTCACCGCGATTATCAGGGATGTTTCACAGCGAACGCAGTTGCTCGATGAGCTGAAATTCAAGCTTAATACCGACTATCTAACAGGATTGAGAAATCGTAACTACCTTGACCATAAGCTGATTAGTATGTCGAACCGATTTATGCGATATGGCTATAATTTTTCATTGTTGATGATCGACTTAGACCATTTCAAACAGATCAATGATACATATGGGCATTTAGTTGGCGACGAGATCTTAAGGTTCTTTGCCGATAAAACCACCGCATTGCTAAGAGATGGAGACAAGATTGCACGATTTGGCGGCGAAGAATTTACCGTCATTCTCCCAGGAACAATATTAAATGTCGCAAAACTGATTGCGACACGGTTATGCGAGCATATTTGTGAACAAGAGTTTATCGGACAAGATGACCAAAAAATCCCATTTACGGTCAGTATCGGTGTCGTAGAATATGAGCTGCAAGACGATGTCAAAAGCATCATGATACGTGCCGATGAAGCGCTATACCGTGCCAAAATTAACGGTAGGAATTGTATATCCGATTGACTCTTTGTGGCTAAAGCCAGCTCCTACATAACGTCATTGTTCGTGGCTAAACATATCGTCACCATTCGCGGCTGAAGCCAGCTCCTACATCTTTAATATTGGGCGATCTCATGCACAAACGGACTGACATCTTTCATATCGGCCAACAGGTAAACCTTATGCTTTGCCCGGGTCAGTGCGACATAAAACAGACGGCGCTCCTCGGCAAAATTAAAGTCCTCTTCCTCTGGAAGCAAGGCGTCTAGTACCGGGGGCGTTGCCTTAAGTGAGGGAAAACCGTGCACTCCGGTAGTCAGCCCCATAATAATCACATAGTCAGCTTCCTTCCCCTTCGCAGCGTGAAAAGAGTGACACTCTATATCTATACTTGGATTAGTTTGCTTTAGTCGCGTTAATTCATGCTGGTCGGGTAAAAGAAACCAATATCTGGCAAGCAGGTAAACCCGTGGCTTAACTTCCGGTTTGCGTTTGTCCTTACCCACTATCTGAGCAATCGCATCTACTGTCTCGCTAAGCGTAGTGAGCTTTGGGTTGATAGTGCCCTGAGTCGAACCATCAAGCAGTTTGTTCGCGGCAGGTCCCTTAACAATCGACACCGCTGACTTGCGACCTTTGGTGACCGAATGGATTGTTTTGCTAATTTGCATTGGATTTTGAGTGACAAACCGAGTCGCTACATCACCAATACGTGAGTTAAATCGAAATGTCAGATCTAAGTGACTCTGAGTGGCGTGTCCAAAATAATTTTCAAAATCAGTGATTAACTTAACGTCCGCGCCGCTGAAACGATAGATAGCCTGCCAATCATCGCCGACACAAAACAGTGAGGCCTGACGCCCTGACGGTACCGTTTTCTTGACTGCAGATAGGACTGTAGATTGCGTCGCCAAATTGGCATCTTCTGTCGATTTATCTTTTGAAATACGATGAGTTGAATCTCGTAGCGCCTTAACCAAACGAGCTCTGGGCTCTGAGATATCCTGAAATTCATCTACCATAATAAAGCACCAGGGCGAGGTGAATTGGCCCAGTTCAATATACTGAATAGCTTTAGCTATCATGTCTTCAAAATCTATCTCTCCACGGGTAGATAAATGTGTTCGATAGGATTTTAATATGGGCTTTATTAACTTAAATACGGCTTCAGTTTGTTTCTGATCTGTCGAATCAGATAAGAGCTCAGCTAAAGACGTATCATTCAGGCAAGCGCCTCTATACAGAGCCAATACCTGACTGAATAACGTGACCAGCTTGGTGAGGAAGCCCAACTTACGCAACTGGGCTAATAGCGCCTCATCATCGATAGGAGCGCGTTTTACCTTATATTTGACCAACCCTTTGGCAAGTCCCTTAAGCAACAATCCCTGATTATGCTGATGGTGATACAGGTCGACATATTTAGTGTTATTTTGCCGATAAAGCTTATGCCTACACCCTATCTCTGCATGATAGGAGACATTATCGATAAACACAGGTGTTGTTCCTGTTTCATCGATATTGAAGTAATCGATATAAAGATCATATTGAGGCAGATAGAAATTGCTCTTATATTGGCGAGCCCGTTTATCGCTAACGCTATGCTGATAGCGGGCATTATACTGATACTCTAGGCCTTGCTTAAAGAGCCAATTCGCTATCTGTAATTCAGCGAAACTTTTTACCCTATCGCCCTTGAAGGTTCGAATATCGTTAGCATTGAAATAATCCAGATAATCTTTTTCACTCTCAAAAGCAAAGGGACTCATCTCTACCTGAAAATGCTCATTGAAAAATGCCAGCAGTCGCTTACGGTAACGGGACTCTTTAAGCAGTGATTCAAGCGTGTCATTAAGCCACATCTCTTTGCTTTTCTCATCATTGACCCAAGCCGACAATTTTGGCGTAGCCCCTTCTACCTCAGAAATGATCCGCATGCCTAAACTATGAAAGGTGCTTACCCTGATATCGTTAATCACGCCGCTCTTTTGCTGTTGGCTTGACTCATCAGACGTTAACAGCGGACCTAATTTGAGCTTAATACGGGCTTCCATCTCTTTAGCGGCAACCTTGCCATAAGCCAGCAGTAAAATCTCACTCGCAATGGCCTGACCGCTTGAAATCAAGTAACCTGCCCGGCCAACCATAACACTGGTTTTTCCGGTCCCGGCACCCGCCAGCAAGAGATTGTTATTATCATCGATCACACATGCCCGGCGCTGTTTCTCTGTTAATGGATTCGACTCAACATTATCGAAATACACCTTATGGACAAGTAACTGCTGCTGCACGTACTGCTCACGAAGCTGAACAATATCTGCCGCGGTCCAGTCCTTAAACTGCTGTAACTTGATTAAAGCAGTTTGGATCTCTGCGGAAAGTTTAAGATTAACAGAGGTATTCTGAGCCCAGGGAAACCAGCGTGCATACTCTCGCGCCACTCGGGCTGTGATCATCTTAAGCCGTGATTGACGCAAATACTCACGAGTCACGGCATTATCGACTCTGGCCACCAGCTCACATAAGCCTTGTTGATTAGCAGTAGCCCAGTACAGGTTTATATCACCGCTAAATTGAGACTTGGAGCCATAGGACAAAAATGGAGTACTGTAGACTTGTCCACCGATCTTGAAGTTCATCATGTAGCCAAAGAAACTCCAATTAAACACCGCGGGTTTATCCAACTGCAGCCAGGTGAAATGACGTTCAGCCTCATTGTCTTCGCTATTATTACCATTTTCATTGGCGTTGCCAGATGCAATAGCAAAAAAGCGATTCATATTCAATGATGTGAGAGTAAGCCCTGTGGCATCGAACCTTACCGCAAACTCAGACTTATTAAACATTCGGCCGAACCAGCTATAAGGGATCACCTTTACCCTGGGCTCTTCACTCGAAGGCCCTACTTCGACTAAAGAGGATAAAGGCGCTCCCACCGATGACATACCTGATGCTGTATCAGAGCTAGTACCAGATGATGTATCGGATGGTGCAGTGTCAAAAGATAGTGCAGTGCAAATAGATAGTGTCGTCGCAGAAGCGTCAGACAGTCGGGATGCCGAAGTAAGCGTGTCAGTAGGGATGAGTCGAGACAAGATGGATCCTAAAGCTAAGCCTCAAAATGAGAAACGGGCATAACGCCGAGGCTAAGAAGTATATGAAAGTGATAAAAATTCAGTTTACAAGATACCTGAACCTGAGTCATGAAAAGAGAAACTGACAGCGTAATAATCCAGCTATATATGTAAGAGCGTGCTTCAGCCGCGAAGACATTTTCAATGGATATCCATTCCCGGCTAAAGCCGGTCCTACATTTAGATATACCAATTTTCGTACCCATCTCTGTAGGAGCGTGCTTTAGCCGCGAATCAAACTGAATGCCGAATCCATTATTGCTCCCCTATTGTGACAAGTACTTACCTCAGCTATTAACACAAATGTAACCTGTTAGCGTATGATGATTGAATAACTAAAATTGCACTCACAAAAAATAGATCGACTCTAAAAATAAACTATCTAGAAATAGTCTCTTAATCATTACTACAAGGAAGCCACGTCAGATGGTCAAACAAAAACAAGCGTCACGACTCGACTCAGGAAAACGGTCACAAACATTAGTGCCTACATTATCGCTTGGAACAGCACTTAGCCTAACGATTGGCTTAACGATTAGTTTAACTACTAGCCTACCGGTTTTGGCACAAGATACGTTACTCATCGCAGACGCTTATGTGGATGTTGCTAATGGCAAAACCATTAACGATATCGCCATACTGGTCAAAGATAATCAGATAGTTAAAGTGGCAAAACAGTCGACGTATTCAAACACTGACGACTATCGAGTGATCAACCTAACAGGAAAGACACTGCTGCCAGGCGTGATGGACATGCATGTTCACCTGTCCGGCGACGCCGAAGACAACTTTTTAGCCTCACAAAACTATTCGATTCCCCGCCAGACAGTCAAAGCGGTCAAAAATGCCAATAAAACCCTGATGGCAGGCTTTACCACCGTGCGCGATCTGGGCGCTTCTGGTTACGCGGTTATCGCCACACGAGATGGAATTAATGCCGGTGAAATAGCGGGTCCGCGTATTTGGGCTGTGGGTCATCCAATCAGCATCACTGGCGGGCATTGCGACGATAACTTCTCCGCACCTGAAAAGCATTCAATCGCACAAGGGGTCGCAGATGGTCCCTGGGCGATTCGCGCCAAGGTACGTGAAAATATCAAGTATGGAGCCAATGCCATTAAAGTCTGCGCCACCGGTGGTGTGTTTTCAAAAGGCACTAAAGTGGGCGTCCAGCAACTCAGTTATGAAGAGATAAAATCTGCCGTCGACGAAGCCCATATGCGCGGTTTAGTGATAGCCTCACATGCACATGGCACCGAAGGGATAAAAGCATCGATAAAAGCCGGGATCGACAGTGTAGAGCATTGTAGCTTTATGGATAAAGAAGCGATTGAGATGGCTATCGACAGAGGCACTTACCTTTCGTGTGACATCTATAACACCGAATACACCCTCGCCTTCGGTGAAGCGAACGGGGTACCGCAAGAGAATATCAACAAAGAGAAGTTAGTGTCTAAGGCACAACGGGAAAGTTTCAGGCAAGCCGTAAAAGCGGGTGCCAAGATGGTCTTTGGCTCAGATGCGGCAATCTATCCCCATGGCGATAACGGTAAACAATTTTCTCGTATGGTGAAATTCGGAATGACACCTGAACAGGCACTGCAAGCCGCCACCATCAACAGCGCGGCCTTGTTAAAGCAAGAGGACCTGGGTCAGATAAAGGAGGGGTTTCTTGCAGATATCATCGCGGTCGATGGCGATCCACTAAAGAACATTAGCTTGATGGAAAATGTCAGCTTCGTGATGAAAGATGGTGTGATCTACAAGCAGTAACCTGCTAATCATCAGGCTTCATCCCGGAGATCCTTATCCGGGATGAACCTGTTCATTAAGATGATATGAGCCTTGCGGTCAGTTCGAGCCAAATACTTTCTGCAATAATGCCGTGGTCTGTTTCATGGGATCTTGTCTGATCGCCGCTTCCTCTTTGGCAATGTAATAAAAAATTCCCTCCATCCCTTTGTCTACAACATGTTTGGTTAAATTCGCTTTCACATCGGGTACAAACGGCATACTCTGATATTTGCCCATGACCGCATCATAGGCCTGAACGCCTCCGACACTGGCCAACGTACCTTCTACTATTGGCTCCATCTCTTCACTGAGTGATTGCGACATCTTCTGTTTAAAGTATTGAGTTGCAGAATCCTGAGGGCCTTCATAAATTTGCATAACATCATCAAAGGTCATTTCAGAGATTGATTGTACGAACAGGGCTTTTGCCTTAGGGGTTGCAGCCTCTGCAGCGCGATTTAGCTTAAGTTCGAGATCATCTACCATGGCAGACAACCCCACTTGATCTAGCATCGCCTTTACCGTCTCTAACTCCTTAGGCAATGGAATGTGCACGGCGGCGTCAGCATTGAAGCCATCCACACCACCTAATTGATTAACCACGTTTTCTGAACCAATCTTAAGCGCCTGCTTAAAAGCATCTCCCATCTCGCTAGTACTTAAATTGACAGTACTCAAATCGTCAGCCTTAGTTTCCTCTTTTGTTTTGAGCTGATCGGTAATATTTTTCCACCACTCATCACTGGCATAAGCCTGGCTCGTGAACATGGACGCCATCACAAAGAACAGAACAAAAAACGTGTTCAACCATTTCATGGAAACTCCAACAGTAAAATCGCCTTAGTGTTAAAGATAGTCCATCCGTTGCAACAAGTATTTGTCATTTGACCGCCATGGTATGAAGCGTTCCAGACGCTTTTCATACATTTCCCAACTCCCTATGGGTCAGATGGCGGGAATGTCGATAACGCATGGAGCATTTATCGACCCGGCGAAGGCCGGAGTCCATTAATGAATGAGAAAAAAGCCAGAAACTGGATTCCGCTATTTACACAGAATGAGTTCATAATGAGGTGTTGTAGGAGCTGGCTTTAGCCGCGAAGGTTTTTGCAAAGGAGAGTCATTCCCGGCTAAAGCCGGTCCTACATTTAGATATAGCTCTGTTCATTCCCTTCTTTGTAAACGGCAGCTTGACCCTCGAAGATATGGATCCCTCTCTTTATGTCATCTCAGCTACTTCAGCGAAGCATCGTCTCAGCACCACCAACGCAGTGTAATCTGACCGCCATGGTATGAGTACGCCTAAGGCTCGCAGCAATGACCAGCT
>SDWK01000756.1 GCA_004195335.1 Shewanella sp. | reverse complement strand
GATGAATGGTTATCACAAGCTTTTTCACTCAATAATCAAGAAACAATCAAGTTTGCAAGCAAACTAAAAAATTCTCCTGAAACATCATCTTTGGCACTTCCTAAACTATATGCGCTCATTGATTCTCGAATAGAAAGTCATGCCACCAGCGGTTCAACACCACCAATAGGTGAGATGGAAACTATTACCGTCTCGGCACCACAATATACTGAGTACTTTGATGCAGAGATAGCAAGATTAAATAACTCTATCCCTGACACATCTAGCGGCACAGGCTCTAATATTGCGGGACAAACTTGTGGCAATTTGTGGGGTTGCAGCACAGAGATGGATAGGGAACGCATACGAGATGTTTTACTCTCTGATTGGGGGCTTGAAGCTCTTCAATTCAGATTGGACTAAGTATTACAGGCTTAACTTACTTAAGTGAAAGAGGGATATATTTTGCCTCTTTCATTCTTCAACCACTTAATCTGTCATTATTAACCTTTACTCAATAATGTTTGCCCTCTTGCCCCTCTAAATTGGTCAGATAAAAGAGAACTTATTTCACTTTAATCGCCTCAGAAGAATGAGCCACTTATCCCCATTAACGGTAATAATCTCCTCCACAGGAACAGACTCGGCATAATCTGCATAGGCTTTGATCATAATGGAAGGAAATTGAGTCTTATGGCTTGCCATCGCCTTCACCCTTTTAGCTTTATACGATGAAACATCGACTCGAATAGTGACATTTGCATCCTCAATAGGCATAGCAAGATTGTAATCAAAGCCAAACTTATTAGCCGATATTGCCAAGCCTTTAGCCCTGGAATCAGATATTCCAAAGTAACCAGCAAACTGATTAAAATGTGCTGAAACTAGTCTATTCATCGTTTTATGATCTCGATTATCCGTTATCCCTCCCTCTGCAAATGTGAAAATAGCAGTAGGTTTTTCCCGCTCGAGTATGCTGTTCAGCTGTTTAATAACCTCTTGACGATATTGATTGAGCTTGCCATCAGGGAGACGTAAAAATACCGGTGATTCAAGACCTAATATTTGAGAGGCAGCTATCGCTTCTTGCTCTCGAATCAGCGCTAACTCTGAGCCCGATAACCCTTGCCCTGAATGGTCACTCCCTGCATCTCCGGAAGTGGCATATACCGGAAAGACTTTTACGCCATGGTCTGCCAATTTTGCTAACGTTCCCGATATCCAAGTTTCATCGTCCGGATGAGCAAAAATGGCAATAACAGATAAGGGGTCTGCCACCTCCTCCACTGACTCCATATTATATGCCCCACCGGATTGTGATCTTCCATTCTTGAGATGGCAGCCTGTTACGCTGATAGCAAGAATGAGAAGTATCAGAGTCAGCCTAACCCTTTGGCCCATAAGCTCACCTCGCATTCACCAGTTAAACACTCAGACAAGAGAATCGATCCAAGCATAGTAAACATTGGCCAGAGACACCAAGGGAGAGCCAACTAAAATGCGAGTATCAGCCCTATTTGTGCCATTGCTGATTAGCAAAATCACACCATTTGGGGGGGAGGCATTCGTATCGGGAGTATTTGTAGATCTAAACAGATTTCCTACTTGATGAGAATGAAATGTGGATCTCATAGTCTTGCTTCAATCTAACCTCTTCAGCCCTAAATCGGCCTCCTCTTTTAGCTTAGCTATACACCTCTCACAGATGCAACCCTTGAGATCGAGAGTCCCCTCTTCGACCATGTTTTTTGACGGAAAGGTGGTGTGGTTACACCAGCAATCTTTGAGATCTTTCCCCTCAATAACGGCACAGGCATTCTGTCGTTGGCAAAGGGGGCAAATATCGGACTTATTGATCGATTGAGTCATCACTGTTATCTCTAGTTTACTCATCCGCAGGATGATTCACCCCATCATACAAGCTGACACCATGCCTAAGCAAAGAGTGCCAACTACCTTGAAAAACACCGAAAGGTGAACCATCTTCTAAACAGGCCATATTAAAGGCGAAGAGAAACGGATTCGAACGGCGTTGATGATGGGTGTGTACCCAAGCCACTTCAAAATTCTCGTTTCAGAGCTCCCGTAGGATAGCTGAACAAGGCAGTGATTGAAGAGGATGGCTATTCTACGTTTAAGCTCGTTAACACAGCATCAGATGAGCTGAAACTCCGAATATATCTGACACGATGAAGATATTCATAGGCTAATTAACGAGAACTGAACACTCCTATAAACTATCGAAATCGACGCGATAGGCTAAGGCTCTGCACTCTAAGTAATCACTGCAGCTGGTATTGAGGCGATGGTCGACACACTCCATGACCACCACACCGTTCCCGCCTAACCTCTGAGTTTTATACTTTAGCTCCCCCAGAAGGAGAGACTCTGTGGGCTTAGGTTGAGTCGGCCATGTTCTGCAAAAAGAGGAGACGACCTTACCTAAGGACTCTGCTTTATAACGCTGAATTTCAGCAATTGAGTACTCTTCCACCTTATAGGTTCTTAAGGACTCATCGACACTCGGGCTCATACTCGTGTTCAATCTTATTCCATGACATGCCGACAGGGATAGCACCAGGGCCGCTGCAACTAGAATCTTCATCAAATTCATCCTTAAATTCTTCCTTACCTTATCCATAAATTTAGAGAGTGTTGAGAAACATAAACAGTCTCACCAACTCAGAACTTTTCTCAAACAGCCAAGACTTCATCATAAAGAACCAACAGGGTCAGTTCAACTCACACACATTATCATTCATCAAAGATATATTGTATTGAATCCAGAACTGCTCATCGGGGACAAATTAACTCCTCGTCACGACTTAAGCTCGCCCCGCTTAAGTTAACTCGGAATAAACTATTATCTCGCACTACAAAAATGCCCCGCCGATAAGGCAGGGCATAGATTTCAACTCGTAGCTCGTAGCTTACAACTCAACATTACTGACCAGGACGAACACCCAATGTATGGCAGATGGCATAAGTAAGCTCGGCGCGATTTAGGGTGTAGAAATGGAAGTCTTTCACACCTTCGCGAGACAGGACTTTAACCATGTCGATCGCCACATTGGCGCCCACCATCTGTCGAGTCGTTGGATCATCATCCAGGCCTTCAAACTGCTTATGTAACCAACCAGGAATCGATACGTTGGTCATGCCAGCAAAGCGTTTAAGTTGTTTAAAATTGGTCACAGGTAAGATGCCTGGAACGATTTCTACATCGATACCGGCTGCTACACAACGGTCACGGAATCTAAGGTAAGATTCGACATCGAAGAAAAATTGCGTGATAGCACGATTGGCACCAGCATCTATTTTTTCTTCAGATTAATCAAATCAGCCTGAGCATTACGCGCATCGGGATGCACTTCTGGATAAGCAGCAACTGAGATATCAAAATCGGCGACAGAACGCAGCAATCGCACCAAATCATTGGCAAAGCGTGTTGGCTTAGGGCTGCCATCGGGCAGATCACCGCGCAGTGCAACAATATCCCTAATACCGGTATTCCAATAGTGCTTAGCCAACTCCTTTAGCTCTTCATCACTGGCATCAACCAAGGTGAGGTGCGGCGCAGCAACTAAATCGGTTTCCTTCTGAATACGTTCAATCACACCATGGGTACGGTCACGCACCCCAGAGTTAGCACCGTAAGTAACGGAGACAAACTTGGGGTTAAGCGGTTCGAGGCGACGAATAGAATTCCAGAGGATTTTTTCCATCTCTGGAGTTGCCGGAGGGAAGAACTCAAAAGAAACGTTAATATCGCCATTAAGCTCGACTAAGCTCTGGTTTAGCGATGTAGCATGTTGTGCATGATGAAAACCCATTTCTATACCCTCTACGACTCTACTATCTTCAATAAACAAATTCGTTTAGACGTTTGGACGTCTATACATCCATATTAGAGAGTCTCTGATTTAAGTCAATAGCAAATAGAGTACTAAATACAAATATGATAGTTCTTAGAAAGAAGGAACGCGACTTTGTCGCTGGAGGACGGCTTAAGAACGCCTACGAGTTCGGCAAAAAGCGCCTCCGAGGACGGGCTTCGCCCTGCGAGGACGCATGAGATAAGGATGCGACTTCGTTACTGGAGGACGGCAAAAATCGCCTCCGAGAACGGGCTTCGCCCTGCGAGGACGCAGCAAAGCTGCTACGAGGAAAAGCTTTTGCTCTTCTCTCGAAACGTAGCGCCCTAGAAGCGAAGCAGCCTTCTTACTCCTGTAACAGATCCCGGCAGATCTGCGCCAAGTCCGATTGCACCGCCGCAGCCGTCACTTCACGCCCGGCTCCGGGCCCTCTGATGATCAGAGGGTTGTCCTGATAGAAGGCACTGCGGATCACAAAGACATTATCGCCCGGAGTCAAATTGGCATAGGCATGGTCTCTGTCAACCCACTGGATACCTACTCCAGCCTTTAACTGACCATTAACTAAATCCAGCCCCGCCACATAACGAAGCACCTTATTTTGCTCCGCTGCCGCATGGAACTGCTGTAACATCTCACCATCGAGTTCGGTGATACGCTCAAGGAATTGATCCAGTGGAATATTAGCTAATGCCGTTGGCACTAAGGAGTTAAGCTCAATATCTTCAAGCTCTATCTCATGGCCAATTTCACGAGCCAGTATTAACAACTTACGCTGCATATCGCGGCCGGAAAGATCGTCTCTGGGATCGGGCTCGGTGATACCTAAGCCTTTAGCTTCGAGGACTAACTCTGAGAAGGGCTTATTGGCGTCATAATGTTCAAACAACCAACAAAGGGTTCCGGAAAATATGCCACCGACGGCTTCGATACTATCGCCGCTATTATGTAGGTCATTGAGTGCATGTTGCACCGGTAACCCCGCACCACAACTGGCGTTATAGCGCCAAAACAACCTGCGATTTCCAAGTTGCTGCTTAAGCTCGCGATAGAAAGCCAATGGACCAGAGCCGGCCAACTTATTCGCACTGACCACATGAATACCGCGGGCAAAAAACTCAGGATAATGTAGGGTCAGGCTGGCACTCGCACTGATATCCAGTGCGATAATCTCATCGCAGTCCAGAGCTTGGATCTGTTCGAACAGCTGATCATACACCCAAGGGGTCGCTTGCTGATCAAACTCTTGCTTCCAGGAGGCTAAACCTATCCCCTTCTCTTTCAACAAGGCTTTCTTTGAACTCAATAAGCCGACCAGTTCGACACTGGCTTCCAACTCTTTATTTAGGGATATACGTGCGCGCGTAAACAGATCGACCCAGGCCTCGCCGATATTACCCACACCCAGCAAGAGCACACCAATGCGTTTACGCGGACCGGCACAGCGCCTATGTACTTTCTGAGTAAGTAAGTTGACATTGGCACAGGGAACTAAGGTGACCAGACTCAAGCCGTCATTGAATAACGGCCTGGCATCACGACTCAACAGCCGGGCAAAGCCACGACGATAGAGCTCGGCATCCGCGCTGACGAGGGCGACCAGGCCAAGATCCTCACGTAGAAGCAGATCTGATACCCCCGGGACTTCAGATTCGAGGATAGCTCGCACCTGCTGCTGATTCTCATGGGTAAACGCCAACTCAACCCGGCCATGGGCAAGCTTCCAATGAGCCAAGGGGTTTAGCCCTGACGCTGCCAATAATTCGGCTAAGTTGGAGATCTCGGTGGTGATTCTGAAGTTAAATAGCGACACACTGGCCAGGTTAGTCACCACTGGCGCGCTGGCCGAAGAACTCTTAGGCGCAATCAGGGTAAAGTCGGTGTGAGAGGCGTAACTCGAACGTACGGCTAAGCTGACTTCGGTATTGAAAAGAGGTTGCAGAGATCGATTATGCAGTACTGGCGAGCCCAGATGAGCGAGACGGTTTGCCTCATCCAGAGAAAGACTCTTCAGCAATTTAGCATCGTTGATCTTATTGGGGTCGGCATTGAATACCCCTTCGACATCGGTCCAGATCGTCACCCGTTCAATGGCGGCCAGACTGGCGATCAGGGTGGCGCTATAATCGGATCCATTACGTCCC
Source organism: Shewanella sp. (assembly GCA_004195335.1). Taxonomy (GTDB): domain Bacteria; phylum Pseudomonadota; class Gammaproteobacteria; order Enterobacterales; family Shewanellaceae; genus Shewanella. Next base: position 1,050 of record SDWK01000756.1, on the reverse strand, counting down.
AGCAACAGAGTTTCTCCTCGACTGTTGGCACAGATGAAGCCGGTGATAATTAACCTTTCATTGGGATGGTCATTAAGCACTTGCCGAACTCGCTGACGGGACTCGACTAGCATTATCTGCGGCACGCCACCTTCGTCGGCCAATAACAAGGTTCTGGCATCGACATCGATCGCAGCCACCCCAGACTCCCTGAGCAAGGCCGCCAGCAGACGCGCGGACCAGCGCTCACCGAAGCTCACCACTTCGCTGCGTTCGTATTCCTTCAGTTCATCCTGTGAAAACAGGCTGATCAGTTGGTACTTATCGATGGACAAGCGCTCTCTTAAACTTGTGGCCTGTTCATTTGAGAGCAGCTGCTCGATCAGGTTTTGCTGAAAGCCTATCAACACCTGCAGCTCTTTCTGCCACAGCTGGGCGCTATCTTTTAAGGCTAATAACTTATAAAGAAAGTTGGTGCTCTTACCTGCGGCGGAGACTACGACAAGATCGTCGCTATTGCCGTGAGTGAGAAGGATATGAGCGACACGGCGGTAACAGTCAGCATCCGCCAGACTGGAACCACCAAACTTATGCAAATGACAACGCGCCATTTCAAACTCCTATTAAGAACTGACGGCTAATGCCGCAGCAAGCCCTGCCTGAATATCGGCAACTAAATCATCTGCATCTTCAATACCTACAGAAAGACGGATTAGGGTATCTTTTACCCCTGCTTCGGCTCGAGCCTCGGGCTCCATTGCTCTATGGGTCATTGTCGCAGGAACCGCGACTAAACTCTCTACCCCACCTAAACTTTCTGCGACAGAGAACACGCTAAGTTGCTCTAGGAAGGCCACTAACTCAGCTTCTCCCCCCTTAAGCTCGAAACTTAGCATAGCGCCGAAGCCTTTTTGTTGTTTAGCGGCAATCTCATGACCAGGATGATCTTTAAGACCCGGATAATAAATTTTTTCGACGGCTGGACTCGCTATCAAAGTATCAAGTACTCTTTGGGCGTTCGCTTGATGCTCTCGAATACGTACGGCAAGCGTGCGAATACCACGCAGTGTC
>SDWK01000741.1 GCA_004195335.1 Shewanella sp. | reverse complement strand
CATTTTATCTTTGTGATTATGTTCAATACCCAAGCCACTTCAAAATGCTCGTTTCAGAGCTCCCGTAGGATTGCTGAACAAGGCAGTGATTGAAGAGAATGGTTATCCCTTTTCAATATCACTAACGCAGTGCTGGTATTCTACGGGACCTCCCGAAGGGCAAGGCGAGAAGCAACATTTTTCTGCGTTATGAAATATTGAATTAGAATAACTAATCCTGCTGTTTCATGCCTTGAACTCTGTCACTTCTCGACATGCTGAATCCTGCATTTCGAGGTCGTTTGGGTATCTATGTTGTGGCTTTTTGGTTCAAAAAACAAATCGCAGATTTGAGATCCTAATACCCCTACTTTTTGTCTCTGTTTGTTTATGCGTGACTCAGGTAGACTCCCCGCCTATTTTGCATGCTGGCTCACACTGTTGAGCTGGTTTATTTTGCACTGGAGATTAAGCTCCAGCGAGCAGTTGAGGTTGATATGTCCCAGGTTGTTGTGTGCGCGCTTTATAAATTTGTTTCTCTGCCCCATTTTGAATTGATACAGAAACCCCTATTGACGGTGATGGAAGAGTCAGGGATTAAAGGCACTTTATTGCTGGCAAGCGAAGGGATCAACGGTACGGTTGCCGGAGATCAAGCGGCTATCGACAACTTGTTGCTGTGGCTAAGTCAGCAATCCGGGCTCGATAACATCGTGCATAAGTGCTCTTTTGATGAACAGATGCCTTTCTATCGCACTAAGGTAAAAATGAAGAAAGAGATTGTCACTATGGGGGTTGAGGGGATCGATCCTTTAAAAGTGGTCGGCACTTATGTTAAACCGAAAGACTGGAACAAGTTAATCTCAGATCCCGATGTGTTGCTGGTGGATACCCGTAATGAATATGAGGTCAAGATAGGTACTTTTAAGAATGCCGTTGACCCTAAAACAGACACCTTTCGTGAATTCCCTGTCTATGTAAAAGATCATTTAGATCCTGCAAAGCATAAAAAAGTGGCGATGTTCTGTACCGGTGGTATTCGTTGTGAAAAGTCTACCGCCTACTTGAAAGAGCAAGGTTTTGATGAGGTATATCACCTTGAAGGGGGTGTGCTTAAGTACCTCGAAGAGGTGAAGCCAGAAGAGAGCCTATGGGAAGGTGAGTGCTTCGTTTTCGATAATCGCGTTGCGGTAAATCACAATTTGGAAAAAGGTCAGTATGACCAATGCAATGCGTGTCGTATGCCAATTACTGAAACTGAAAAGGCGAGCGAAGCCTATGTTAAGGGGGTGAGTTGTCCCCATTGTATCGATTCGACTTCAGATAAACAGCGCCGCCGTTTTGAAGAACGCGAGCGTCAGATGCTTTTGGCTGCGACACGAGGAGAGGCGCATATTGGCAGCGATGTCAGTCAGGTCATCCAATCCAGACGCAACGAGAAAGAACATCTGAAACAAGCACAACAGATACCAATCGGTATAAGAAAGTGATCTACTCAGAGTATTTTTGGCAAACTAATTCAAGGCGAATGGATGAGGGAATGGTGCTCCCTTGTGAAGTCATTCAACGCAGAAGTAGGCAGCCAAAAACACTCCTTAAAGGCGAGTTTTAGCGCATCCGATGCGGTGTTAACGAGCTTAAACGTAGAATAACTATGTTCTTCACTCGTTGCCTTGCTTCAGAAGCGCTAAATTCTCGCTGAGCGATCACATCTTTATGCTGATTGGTATTGAACAGAATAAAAAAGCGTAAATACCTTATGTCATCTACACTGGAGTACAGCGTGTAGTGATATGCTGCATCGGGCGATCGTTCGCGCTACAATCCATTAAAAAAGCCGTCATAGACGGTTTTTTTATTGAATTCCCCCCGTCCTAAATAAGGTTGTTACTGCCGATTTAGTCCTGTTTATCCGAATTCTTTGATGACTCAACTTTACCTTTGTTAAACACACCATTAAGCAAATCCATGGGCATCGGGAATAAGATGGTCGAATTTTTCTCACCGGCAATCTCGGTCAGGGTCTGTAAATATCTCAGTAAAATAGCATTGGGTTCCTGAGCGAGCTTACTTGCGGCTTCAACCAGTTTTGCCGAGGCTTCCATCTCACCGGATGCATGAATGACCTTGGCTCTACGGGTACGTTCGGCTTCAGCTTGGCGGGCAATGGCTCTCACCATGGTTTCATTAAGATCCACATGCTTAATTTCAACATTTGAGACTTTAATGCCCCAACCATCGGTTCGACTGTCGAGAATGGCTTGTATATCGGTATTCAGCATCTCTCTGTTCGCCAGCATCTCGTCGAGTTCGTGTTGGCCGAGTACAGAACGGAGTGTGGTCTGAGCCAATTGTGAGGTGGCCTGCAGGAAATCTTCTACATTGATGATCGCTTTTTGAGCATCGATCACCCGAAAGTAAATCACCGCATTCACTTTGACCGAGACATTATCACGGCTGATCACATCTTGGGTGGGTACGTCCATTACAACTGTACGCAAATCGACTCTGACCATCTGTTGAATAAAGGGAATAACGATGATGAGTCCAGGTCCTTTTACCTTATAGAAACGCCCGAGCAGGAAGATCACTCCGCGTTCATATTCGCGTAAAATTTTAAACGCACTCAATAGCAGTGCGATGACCAGAAATACTATCGCAAGGCTAAACACAGCGCCATTATGAAGGATGGGATCCATTGTCAGGCTCCTTGTTGTTAGAACAATGCTCAACACCTGATGCTAGTTCGTCCTGAGTATTGTCGCTTGTTGCTTTTAAAATAAGGGTTAACTCTTTAATACTAACCACGGTGACCGCTTGTCCTTTGCACACTGGGGTATCGGACTTGGCTGCCCAGCGTTCACCACCCAGTAATACATATCCTCGTGTATCAAAGTCATCGAACACCACTGCTTCGGCGCCAATGATGGCTTCCTGGCCACTGACGATGCTGTTCTTTCGTGAACGCCATAGAAATCCTAAAACGAAGAGGAAAAACAGCACACTGACCGAGGTGACTGCGGCAATAACCGGAATAGAAATTTGAAATTGAGTCTGTTTGGTATCGATAAGGAATATCGAGCCCGTGGTGAAGGCAATAATTCCGCCCACACCAAATATGCCAAAGCTCGGCATCATGGCTTCGGTGATAAGTAAACCTATGCCTAAAAGGAGTAGAGCTAGACCCGCGTAGTTGATCGGTAAGAGTTGAAACGCATAAAGGGCGATGACTAGAGAGATGGCACCTGTGATCCCCGCTACGCCAATTCCTGGACTATAGAACTCCAGTAATATGCCGTATATCCCCAGAATCATCAGGATGTAAGCAATATTAGGGTTGGTGATGGTCGATATAAACTCGTTGCGCCAGTCAGGGGAAACAGGTTTCAGACTCGCCTGCGACAGTGACAGGGTAAGGAAGTGATCGTTAATCTCTACCTCCCATCCATCTAGAATGGTCAACAGATCCTGAGGGGAGTCGGCAAGAAGGGTGATAACATTTTGTTCCAGTGCCTCTTTAGCCGTTAATGTCGCGGCTTCTGTAACGGCTAGCTCTGCCCACTCTTCGTTGCGTCCACGTAACTGGGCAAGGGATCGTATATAAGCGATAGAATCGTTGAGTACTTTCTTTTCCATCGCCGATTTTTGAGGCGCTTGGTCTGAGTCTTTATCGTCTTTGCTGTCTTTGCCTGTCGGTGTGGCGGGGCCGCCTATACTGACTGGTGTTGCGGCGCCCAACGTTGTTGCCGATGACATGGCCGCAATGTGACAGGCATAGAGTATATAGGTCCCTGCGCTGGCTGCCCGAGCGCCAGGAGGATGGACCAGACAGGCAATGGGGACATCAGAATTGAGTATGACTTGGTTTATGTCGCGTAAGCTGGAGACTAAGCCGCCTGGAGTGTCGATGACGATTATGACCAGAGGAGCAGCGTTCTGATTTGCTGCGTTGATCTCGGTTATCAGGTAATCGCTTACGGCGGGGCCTATTGCCCCTTTAATGCTTAAGACCGGCACCTCTTGCGTAGCGTCAGCAACAGAGGTTAACAAGACCGGACTTATCTGCGCCTGTGCAAGAGTCAGGAAAACAAAGGGAAGTAAAAATGTTATCACCTTAAGGGGGATTAACCTCAAGGCCGATAACTTAAAGATAGATGCACACATAAGATAACTCTTCGATAGCATTATCTTTTAGTTTAGGCGATATAATTCCAAACGGTATAAGAAAGTGATCATACTCAGTATGAAATTAGCCAGTCAGCAGGACAAGCACATTGCATTATTTATGCCCATAAAAGCATCATTTTTACAGTCTTAGCTATAATTATCTTAGTGTCATTTCACGTTCATATTACCAATGATGGGAGGTTTTATCATGGCCATAGCAATGACTCTTGAATCGTTTCTTAGCAATAATAAGGTTGAATATTCCCTTGTTAAACACCGTAAGACGTTAACTTCTCTGGATTCATCGGCATCGGCGCATCTACCGAGTTCTCAGGTAGTGAAAGCGGTGTTATTGGTCAATAACGATGGCGACTATCTGATGGCTGGCGTTGGTTCCGGATTTAGGTTATCGATGTTAAAGGTCAGTGAGCAGATGGGGGAAGCTTATCACCTTGCGAATGAAGAAGATCTCGCGACGCAGTTTACCGATTGTGATGAAGGTGCAATTCCGGGGCTTGCCGAGCCGTATGGCATCAAAATGATGTTAGATAAGCGGTTATTCGATGAGGAAAAAGTGTATCTGGAAGCCGGAGATCACCGCCATCTTATCGAGATCAATCATCAGCAATATACACCGTTACTATCCGGAACCCTTTTGGCCGATATCGGTGGGTCCCCCATAGGTACTCCAGAATTTGGCGACCTTGAGCAGGCTTGATATGAAACACTGGGTATTATCACTGAATACCCAGCTCCCTTTAAATCATCGTTGTCGATTTTTAGTCATCTCATTTCAAATAGCGAAGCCTGAAGGTGAACAGTTTGTCTAAGTTTCATCATCATCGAATCAGGATCGTAACTATGAACTTAACTTTTGTCATGAAATGACACTTATCCCCTTTTTACTGCCGTCATAGTGTGATATTTTTCACGGCTTTTTATTTGTAGCTTTTACCTTTGGGGCGAGTGAATGTTTGTTGGTTTTGATTATGGTAGTGCGAATTGCGCCATAGGTGTTATGGAAGAGAGTGAGGTGAGATTACTGCCTTTGGCTGCAGGATCTAACTATTTAACTTCGACTCTCTATGCCTTAGACAGGGAACTGATCGCTGAGGCCGTGTACCAGCAGATGCCAAACCAGCTTAAAGCGGATTATGCAAAGGCCCGTGCGGCGCAGTTGACACGTGCTCGCAGCGCCCGTCGGGAGTTGGATTTAGAGCCCAATGAACAGGCTGTCTTTGTTGGAGAACAGGCGGTTAACGCCTATTTGGATATGCCTGAAGAGGGCTTTTATGTCCGTTCACCTAAATCTTTTTTAGGCGCAACAGGACTTAGAACCGAGCAAATCGCCCTGTTTGAAGATATCGTCACCATGATGATGTTACATATCAAGCAGCAGGCTGAATCCCTTCATGGCTTAAACTGTAAAGGAGCTATCACACATGCTGTGATTGGTCGTCCGGTCAATTTCCAGGGGATAGGTGGTGAGGAGAGTAATCAACAGGCTGAATCTATATTGCGACTGGCAGCGAAGCGTGCTGGTTTTGTCGATGTGGATTTCCTGTTTGAACCATTAGCTGCAGGCATGGATTTTGAAGCTAGCCTGACCCAAGACAAAATAGTGCTGGTGGTTGATGTTGGCGGTGGTACAACCGATTGTTCTGTGGTTAAGATGGGACCATCTCATATGGCATCGAAGGATAGAAGCCAAGACTTTCTCGGCCACAGCGGTCAACGGGTCGGTGGTAACGATCTTGATATCGCCTTGTCGATGAAGGCTTTTATGTCGCACTTAGGGCTAGGTTGTCATATGACCAATGGATTGCCAGTTCCGAGTAAACCGTTCTGGAACGCCGTGGCGGTTAATGATATCAGTGCACAACGTGAATTCTCATCACTCAATTCTCGTCGGACAATCGAAGACCTGATTAAAGAGGCTAAGCGCCCGGAGTTACTGCAACGCTTGTTAAAGGTGCAAAAAGAGCAGTTGGGTTACCGCATTGTGCGCAGCGCTGAGCAGGTGAAAATAAGCTTATCAGATGCGGAGTCAGTGACGACAAATCTGGATTATGTGTGCCCTAAACTGAATGCTGAAGTGACCCAAGCGCAATTTAGAGAGGCGATTGAACTTCCGAGTGCCAAAATAGAGGCCTTGATGAAGCAGGCGTTGGACATTGCGGGTGTTATGGCTGATGTTATCTATGTCACTGGCGGCACAGCAAGGAGTCCGGCCATATATGATAAGATTGCCGCTATGCATCCCGAAACCCCTATTGTCGTAGGGGATCACTTTGGCAGTGTGACGGCGGGATTAACGCGATGGGCACAAAAGGTATTTAAGGAAATAAGATGAGAGCGATTGTTCGATTAGGAAATTTTGCCTTGTTAGGCATCATGTTAGTGGGGCTTAGTGCATGTGGCGATGATGTAGGTAAAGTGAGCTTAGGGCTGTTTACCACTAAAGATGTGATTATCGATGCCAAGCAAGACCCTAAGATTGCCGGTGTGACCTGCCATATCAGCCGTATCGAAGCTAATTTGAGCCTGGCCGATCCTTCTGACATGAGTATATCTTGCAGACAGACAGGACCAATATCGGCGCTGGATATTGCCAATATCGATAAGAACAAGAATGGTGAGATTGTCTTTAAACAATCACTCAGCATCTTGTTTAAAACACTAAAAGTGCGTCGTATCTATGATGCAGACAATCAAACGTTACTCTATCTGTCTTATTCGACCAAAGAGACCAACGGCAGCCACAAGCACGCGTTATCGACCGTACCTCTATATGGCACCGATGCATGGGTGCCATCAGGTGTGCCCATTAAACTGGGCGAGGCGCTATAAAGCGAGTAGGGATCCAGAGTTTATCTCGAGAGGATAAGCTCTCATTTTGTTTCCTCTTTCCTGCTATAACG
>SDWK01000484.1 GCA_004195335.1 Shewanella sp. | reverse complement strand
CTCAATGTCGTTAAAACGAGAATTTAAGTCGTGGCTATAACTCTGAATGTGGACCAAACACCTCGTAATGGATCCGCCCATTTGCGACACCTAAGGTCAATAATTGCTGTTTAGCAAATTGCATAAAGGCGACGGGGCCGCAAAGATAATAATCACCGTCTTCAATGGGGAGTGTTGACTTTAATGCTGCTAGATTCATGAAACCTTGTTGAACGTTAGCGTTGCTTTCAAACTCGCTTGGATTGGCGATATCACGATACCAAGTATGATGTTGCAGATTGAGTTGGCTTGATAGCGTCTCAACACGTTTTGCAAAAGAGTGCTGCTCAACCCCTTCACATGCATGCAGGTAAAAAACGGGCTGTGGACATTCTTTCGACGCTAGCATCTCTAACATGGATTGCATTGGTGTTAGCCCAACGCCAGCTGATACCAACACGACTGGCGCATTGCGCTCAACATAGTGAAAATCGCCAGCGGGTGGGAAGACTTCTAAAATATCACCGATATTCACACTGTCGTGCAGATAATTTGAGACCACGCCTGGCGTGCCAATCGCTTCTTTCTTAACTGAAATACGGTAATCCTGACCATTATGCTTGTTTGATAAAGAGTACTGACGCATCTCTTGGTATTCATGACCTGTAGGCGCCACTCGTACGCCCAAGTATTGCCCCGACTCGAAGCCAATAATCTCTTTTAAATCGACTGGGGTTAGCACAAAACTGGTGACTAATTCTGACTCTGGTGTTTTCTCGGTGACTTTGAATTCACGAGCACCTTGCCAGCCGCCTATTTCAGTTGCGCTTTTATGATAAAGCGTCGCCTCTCTATCAATGAATATACCGGCTAATACCCCGTAGGCCGCTCCCCAAGCTTCTTCAACATCAGCAGTAAATGCATCGGGGGCTAGCTCACGCAATGTTTCTAGTAGGTGGTGGCCAACGATAGGGTAATGCTCGGGCTGAATATTAAAACTGGTGTGTTTATGGGCAATACGTTCAACGGCTACGCTCAAGGCTCCTAGATTGTCGATGTTTTTTGCATAAGCCGCTACCGCATTGAAAAGAGCGGCAGGTTGTCCTCCTGAATGCTGGTGGCTGAGGTTGAAGATATGCTTAAGTTCAGGATTGTGGCTAAACATGCGTTGATAAAAGTGTTCGGTGATCGCAGTACCAGCAGATTCTAATAGGGGAATAGTACTCTTAACTATGCTGATATGTTTTTCAGATAACATCAAAATATCCTTCATAAAATTGACCTAAGCAACAATCGCAATAGGTATAGGGTGGGTCTTATTCGTGAGTTAATCTTTGCTCTTTTTTAATGATATTTGGTATAAGATTTAGCTTTGTCTCGCTCGCAGGAGTATGGGGGTGTAGTGCCAAATAAATAGTCCAAAACTGACTATCCAGCAAAGTGCACTGATGTCCCAGCCTAAAATTGGTTGTTGTATTAGTGGCAGAATGACTCTGGTAAGTGCGCCAATTAATATGAGAGAAAACGCAATATTGATTGACCAATGTGGTTTGAGTGCTCTACCTGTGTGGCCTAGAGATACCCTCGCTATCATGCCTAAAATCATCGCGCCTATGGTGCCTATAGTGATGATATGTAACGCATCTGCAAATCTGATTAAATCAGTATGGTAACTAACGCCTAGCGCGATCAGCCCTAAAGATAAGGCTAAATATGACGCATGCAAAGACCAGAGTAATGGGACTTTTCGAGTGGCTATTGAGTCCCAGTGCAGTAGTCGTGCTAAGTGCAAAATGCCCGTTAAGATTAAAATTGAAGCAGGGCTAAACGGTAAGTTAACAAAGTAGTCGATGAAGAATATGCTGACGCCTGTGATCGTCGCGACTGGCAGTAATTTATCTAAACGTGGCGTTGAGGTTACGTTGGATCCCTCTGCGCCGCGTCCAGTGAAAAATGGAATAACTCGACCACCTATGACCCCGACAATGAGCCCAAACAGTAGTATGGCGCTGCGAGACAGATGCAGTGCAAGCTGGGTGTGACCGCTGTAGTCTGCGGCTAAAAAACCGATGTTGAGTAACATCATTGCCGATAAAATCGGTATAAATTGATAGTTCCGCTTGCTCTGCGCACTGATAACCATGTTGGCAATGTATGCGATAGAGACCATCCACCATGTCGCTTGCAGTGCCATCGCCGCCAGTTGTAGTCGCGGGGCTGAACTCCAAAGTAACACGCGTACGGCCAGCCAAATAAGAGTTAAGCCAATGAGTGCTAGGCCATTGATGCTGCGTTTGTTAGTCCAGGTTTGCGCTGCGGTAAGCAGAAATGCAACCGCGATTGTTGCGCCAAAGCCAAATAGCATTTCATGGATATGCCAGATTACGGGACTGATAGCTCCAGTGGTAAAGCCGCTGAACTGTCCATGTAGATAGAGTAGCCATATGCCAATACTGATAACAGAAGATATGCAGGCGGCAAGAAACCAAGGTCTAAAGGCCAAGTCCCATAAAGGCTGTTGTGCAAGTTTGTCCAGCGACGACACTGATGTCACTGAGACTTGTTCAATCTCCCCAGTCGAAGAGAGGACATGCTTTGTTTTTGGCTCACTTATCATCTGTATACTTTGCTCGTTTAGCGTCGATAATCGACAGGTTAGTGAATAGCCAACAATTACTGGCTTGTTAAAAATATGAGCTTGAAAATTTACAGCTAGCCCTTTTGGTTAGCGATTATGAATAATTATTGCGATTAACGTGCCAAGTTGATAAACCCCATAACCATAGGTTTTCAGTGAGATACTCGAGGTGTTGTAGTCAATTTGACCTCGCTTCTTTGTAGTCCTAATGACTCAATAGAGTTGTTTTGTTAGCGTGCTGGCTCAAACATGGTATCTTTGCCTATACCTTTGTTAACCGTGGGCTATGATCACTATGAGTGAAATATCCTCTGCAGCCTTGATTGAATTAGCGCTCGACTTAACTAACAGCCTTGCAAGTAAAGACCGATTTGATCGATTACTTAGCACTGTTAGGCATGCTGTCGCTTGCGATGCCGTCGTGTTATTGCATGTTCAAGGCAATTATTTAAAGCCGTTAGCACAGCAAGGGCTAACCAAAGAGACCTTGGGTCGTCGTTTTGAAACGGTTGCCCATCCTAGGTTTGAGCAAATTAGTGAATCGCAAACTCCCGTTCGATTTGCAGCAGATAGCGAATTGGCAGACCCATATGATGGTTTGTTGCTGTCCCATGGTGGCGATCTCCCCGTTCATGCTTGTATGGGATTCCCCCTGCTTTCTGACGACAAATTGATTGGTATATTGACGTTAGATAGCATGGTGCCCAATGTATTTGATGACATTCCTAAGCGTACACTAGACATCATTGCTGCTATGTCGGCCGCCACCTTAAAGACAGCAATCTTACTGCAGCAACTAGAACAGCATTCAAAACACAATCAACAAGTTGTAGCTGAACTCACTCATGAAGCCTTAGTGAAAGATGGGGGGGAGTTGATTGGTGACAGTGACATCATGCTGAAATTAAAGCGTGAAATAGAGATGGTTGCCGCGTCTAATTTCTCTATCTTAATTGAGGGGGAAACCGGTGTTGGTAAGGAACTGGTAGCGAGAACGCTGCACAGACAATCGAGTCGCTGTGAAGGACCTCTGGTATACGTTAACTGTGCAGCATTGCCTGAAAGTCTCATCGAGAGTGAATTGTTTGGTCATGTTAAGGGCGCATTTACCGGGGCGGACAGAAATCGAAGGGGTAAATTTAGCCTTGCTAATGGTGGCACCATATTTTTAGACGAGATTGGTGAGTTACCTTTAGCGGTACAGAGTAAGTTATTACGAGTATTGCAAAACCAAGAGATCCAAGTGGTGGGTAAAGATGATGTGGAGCATGTTGATGTGCGCATCTTGGCTGCAACCAATCGTCAGCTAAAAGTAGAGGTTGAGCAAGGGCGTTTTAGGGCTGATCTGTATCATCGCTTAAGTGTTTACCCTGTGGCAGTACCAGCGCTTCGTGAGCGCGAAGGTGATATCAGTTTGCTTTCGGGCTACTTTATTGAATTAACACGGCGCAAACTGGGTATTGTCCAGCTCACACTCAATGCCAATGCCGTATCGGCGCTGAATCAATATGACTGGCCAGGAAACGTACGTGAACTCGAACATATCATTAGCCGAGCAGCATTGAGAGCCAGAAGTGATGCCACTTCCGCTATAGTGAGAATTGGGCTTAATCACTTGGCTTTATTACTGCCTCGGGAGCGCCAACAGAACCAGAACAGTGATTTAAAGAAGTTTGAGCAAGGCGCGGTGACATTGGCAGGTGAGGTGGACGGAACAAACCTTAAATTAATGACTGATGAGTTCCAGCGTAACGTTATTCTGCAATCACTGAGTAAGCAACAAGGGAATTGGTCTGCTACTGCGAAACAGTTACAGATGGATCGTGCCAATTTGAATCGACTGGCAAAACGCTTAGGCATTAGAGTGACTAAGCGTATTGTTGTTGATTAGCCTAAGCTTATTGCTGGCTTCATTGAGTGATAGCTGAGTGATCGTTGAGATAGTCAAACCGAAAAGGAGTGTGTATGCAAAAGTTTAATATATTGACTCAGTTGCCAACAGACCTTTCTCTGGAGGTGTTCGAGCAGATCGGCGGCAACGACAAGGTATTAATCGAGCGAATCGTCTCTAAGGCTCACGTGACAGCAGAGGGTCAATGGTACGATCAAGATAGAAGCGAGTGGGTGATGGTGTTGCAGGGGGAAGCCAAGTTACAGTTTGAGCATGGAGAGCTTATACACCTGAAAACGGGGGATTATGTAGATATTGAGGCACATAGAAAGCACAGGGTGAGCTGGACAAGTGAAGAGACTGAAACGGTATGGTTAGCCGTGCATTACTGATTTTTTCATGCTCACCTTGTTCATCATCGCTCGTGCTTTGCTCAGACTTCATAGATGTTGAGCGAAAATCAAGCTCGAAAGATAAGCAGACCCTAATCCCAATCGGGTAAACTTCTTTGCTATAATGTCTCACCAAAATTTTCGCGTTACCTTTTGAGTGATTTTTTATGAGCAAAGCTGCCACCTTTACCCCCGATGATATCTCGCATATATCGAACCGATTAGAACTGCTTGCCCCGGCTAAAAATGCCGAGTTTGGTATGGAAGCGATTCTTCATGGTGCCGATGCGGTCTATATTGGTGGCCCAGATTTTGGTGCTCGTGCAAGTGCGGGTAATAGCGTTGAAGATATCGCTAGGCTCTGTAGCTTTGCCCATAAATACTATGCTCAGGTGTTTGTTACGCTCAATACCATCTTGATGGATGATGAGCTGGCCGATGCTGAAAAGTTGATCTGGCAGCTCTATGAAGCAGGCGCCGATGCCCTCATTGTACAGGATATGGGCGTACTACAGCTCGACCTTCCTCCCATCGCGTTGCATGCCAGTACTCAGATGGATAACCGCACCGTCGAAAAAGCGGTTTTTCTTGAGCAGGTTGGTTTCTCTCAGGTTGTACTCGCTCGCGAGCTGGGATTGAGTCAGATACGCGAAGTGGCCGCTCATACCAAGATGCAACTCGAGTTCTTTATCCATGGTGCCCTGTGTGTGGCTTACAGTGGCTTGTGTAACTTAAGTCATGCTTTTAGTAACCGCAGTGCTAACCGAGGTGAGTGTTCACAGATGTGTCGCCTTCCGGGCGAGCTTAAGACCCGTCAGGGTGAAGTACTTGCCGAAAACGAGCATCTGTTGTCGCTAAAGGATAATAATCAGACCGATAACCTCGAAGCCTTGATCGATGTCGGTGTGCGCTCGTTTAAAATTGAAGGACGCCTTAAAGATATCAATTATGTGAAAAACGTGACCGCTCATTACAGGCAAGAGTTGGATAAGATCATCGCGCGTCGCCCGGAATTGAAAGCTTCATCTCATGGTCGCAGTGTGCATAACTTCATCCCCAACCCGGAGAAGACCTTTAACCGTGGTCGCACCGATTACTTTGTTCATGAACGTAGTCAGGGGGTCAGTGATTTTCGTTCACCAAAATTTATCGGTGAAGAGGTCGCAACCGTTAAGGCTTTAGGCAAAGATTACATCGAGGTTAATTCTACCCACAGTTTTAATAATGGTGATGGCTTATGTTACTTCCCTGCCAACTATGCCAGTGCCAAGCAGTCTGATGACAAGTTGAAAGGCTTGCGATTGAATCGCGCCGAAGGTCTTAAACTGCATGTATTGGCGGTGCCAGGCGATCTTGAAGTGGGTATGACGATTTACCGTAACCGCGATCAGGCGTTCGAGGCGGTGTTAGCCAAAGAGTCATCGAAGCGTTCTATTGAGGTCGATATCAAGCTGACAGACACCACTGATGGCATCAAGATGACGATGACCGATATCTATGGTCATCAGGGCATGGTGGCTCTGGCTTTAGATAAACAGGCTGCCAATGAACCTGAAAGCGCGGGAGCAAAGCTGCGTAAACAGTTAGGAAAACTTGGCAGTACCGATTTTGTTGCCCGTGAGATCAGTATCGAGACTGAGCAAGTTTGGTTTGCGCCAGCCTCGGTGATTAACGGTCTTCGTCGTGATGTGGTCACGGCGCTCGAGCAAGCCCGAGTCGATGATTATCAACGACCACAGCCCTGGAAACATAATCAAGACGCCATGTATCCGACTAAGCATCTTAGTTATCTGGCTAATGTGGCCAACCAAAAGTCGAAAGACTTCTATCTGCAGCATGGCGTGATTGAGATTGAAGATACCTATGAGAAGAACGGTATCACTGAAGAGGTCCCATTGATGGTGACTAAACACTGCTTGCGCTTCAATTTCAATCTCTGTCCTAAAGAGGTGCCGGGGATAAAGGCGGATCCTATGGTACTTGAGATAGGTAAAGATGTATTAAAGCTCGTTTTCGACTGCCCTAAGTGTGAAATGATGGTGGTTGGCGCCAACCGTCAGGTGAAGAGCGACGGCAGAGGCTAGATTTGTCGAACGTAACGCAACTTATGGTGATTCTTTGAGTCTCCCATAGGTTGCAGTTACTCCGTTTTTTTATTCAGTACTCTCT
>SDWK01000482.1 GCA_004195335.1 Shewanella sp. | reverse complement strand
GAAACATTCAAATTACGCTCGAAAGATTCCACACACTCGTTATAGGTTTAAATTGAACACAATATCCGAAATCTCAGACCACCAATCAAAATAATTACATAGCAATAACAAAAAAAATTAAAGGGGAACGAACAGCAGTTTGGTGCATTCATCGTTAGCTTGAGATTGATTCCCTGCTTGACGTCGCCACCGCGACAAATCATTTAAATTTACTCTCACCCCATTTATTTACTCACACGTTCGCTGCCAAATTAATGATAGAACTTTTGAGATCAGTTAAAACTGTGGTACCCCCTGAGTGGTAGTTCGCCTGTTATTCTGCGTGTTTGGGGGGGAGGACCACCCATATCAAGGTGCTGGTATGTCACAGCTCTACCACCATCAAGTATATACCTTATATATCAATTGGTTGGCTATTACAACTTGGTTACCCGAGCATGGCTTGTTTTTTGCAATTATCAACGATTCAGGCGTGTGTCTGCTTCGTATAATAATTAAATAAGGTGTGTAAAATGTTATTAAGGTTCACTATTTCGCAAAGGATCTGGTTCCTTGCTTTGTTTGCAATAGGCATTTTTTCTACGTCCTATATTTTTGAAACCTTCCAAAAAAGAAACGAATTGCAATCCAATCATGAACACAGTATCCAACAGGTGGTAGAAATGGCTCATAGTTTTTTAGGACAATATTATGAACGTTACCAACAAGGTGAACTGAGCGAAACCCAGGCCAAATCGGCCGCACTAGAGGCGATCAGACATTTACGTTTCGGAAAAAAAGGTTATTTCTGGGTCAATGATATGCAGCCTGTGCTGGTGATGCACCCGTTCAAACCGCAATTGGAAGGTAAGAACATGGAAAATTCGCAAGATGCAACGGGCAAGTACCACTGGCGAGAGTTTGTCAGCGTGGCTAAACAACAGGGCGCTGGGTTTGTTTATTACCAATACAAGGGCCCTCAGTTTGATCAACCTAAATCCAAGCTTTCCTATATTAAGGCATTTAAACCCTGGGAACTGATTGTCGGAGCGGGGATGTATATTGATGATGTGGATGCTTTATTTCACAAGGAACTGGTTAACCATTCAATCTTCTTGGTCTGTACATTGAGTATTTTATTGGTGGTATCTTATTTTGTCAGCAAGAGTATTGTGATCCCCCTCAAACGCACGACGGCAGTGATGAAGGATATTGCCGAGGGTGAAGGTGATCTGACCGCCCGGATGCCAATTAAAGGGCGGGATGAGTTGACCGCACAAGCAGAAAGTTTTAATGCTTTTGCCGAGAAAGTGAGGCTGCTGGTGGTTAAAGTGAATGGATACAGCCAAAATCTGGCCTGCGCGGCTGAGCAAATGGCAGAGGTGACAGATCAATCCAACCGCTCTCTGAGCACTCACCAGGAAGAAACTGAGCAGGTCGCAACAGCCTTGCATGAGATGACTACCACTATTGGGGAAGTGGCCCGTAATGCCGCCGATGCCGCCGAATCGGTATATCTGGTGCAAACCCAGGCAGAAGAAGGCCAGGAAATTGTCCAGCACAGCATAGATACCATCAATGAACTGGCTCACTCGGTGGATAATACGGCGCAAAGCATCCAGGTGCTGTCCGATGACGCGCAGAATATCGGTGGCATTCTGGATGTCATCCGTTCGATTGCCGATCAAACCAACCTGTTGGCGCTCAATGCAGCAATCGAAGCGGCTCGCGCTGGCGAACAGGGACGAGGTTTTGCAGTGGTCGCCGATGAAGTACGCAGTCTTGCCAAGCGTACCCAAGACGCCACCGAAGAGATCCAGGCCATGATAGTGCAGCTACAGACCGGGGCTGACAGAGCGGTCATCGTCATCAAACAGGGACGCAGCCAGGCTGAGGCGAGTGTGACCCAGTCAGCTCGCGCTGGTGAGGCGCTGGTCAGTATTACTCGCTCAATAATGACTGCCGCCGACATGAATACCCAGATCGCCTCCGCAACGGAAGAGCAAAGTGCGACCGTGGAAATGGTCAACAAAAATGTGCTTAACATCAATCAGGCGCTCACCGAGACCTCTGTCGGTGCTAACCAAGTTGCTCAGACAGGCAATGAACTCAAAGCCCTTGCAGATCAACTAAATAGACTGTTGCAACAATTCAAGATATAACATAACATCCTAACAGCAGATGGGGGCCTAGCTCCCTTCACGTTAGACGATTCACTAGGCAAATGTGAACGAAATAATAATAATAATAATAATTGCCTGTGACCAGAGGATGGTAAGTGGTATAGCCATCTGAAGGATATTTAATGTTTAAAGCGCTTAAACAATCTGCCATTATTCAATTAATCTTGGTAGCATCAATTGTCCTATCTGTTGTTACGATATACGTCATTGATAATTCCAAGTACCAACAACAACGCTTATCTGTTCAAAATTTCGCTAGCAGTTATGTCAGTAGCATCGAAAACAATGTCAGCCAGGCTTTGTCCGCCACATTCCCGCTTGCAGCGCTTGTTCGAAAACAACAAGGGGATGTGACAGGTTTTACCCGGCTGGCCACTGAAATGTTGCCTTTCTACGCTGGAGTAGCGTCACTACAACTTGCTCCCGCTGGCATTATCCAACATGTTGTACCGTTACAAGGAAATGAAAAAGCCATTGGCCATAATTTACTCACTACCCCAGATCGGAATAAAGAGGCTTTTCTTGCCAGAGATAGCGGCAAGTTAACCCTGGCAGGGCCTTTTGATTTAATTCAAGGGGGGCTTGGCGCTGTCGGTCGGCTACCTATATATCTGGATAACCAAAACGGCGGCCAATATTTTTGGGGCTTTTCATCCGTGCTAATGCGTTTCCCCGAAGTACTTGAGGCTGCAAAACTACCGACTCTGGTGGAAGCTGGGATCGCCTATCAGTTATCACGCACTCATCCAGATACCGGTAAAATTCAGGTTTTTTCAAGCTCAATTGAACCATTATTATCCAATCCGGTATTAAAGAATATAAAAGTCCCAAATGGTAATTGGATGTTCAAGCTGTCGCCTATCAATGGCTGGACAGACTACAGCTCGATTGCAATCATGTCACTGTTGGGGATAATCTTTACGCTTCTAACAACCTTTTCCGCCATCTTAGTAAAACGCCTAAGGGGCAGCCACAAATCGCTTCAGCAGACAGTGTCTGAACGCACCAAAGAATTAAACGATAATTTAAAACGCTTAAATTTGGCCCTTAATGCAGCTCAGCAAGGCTGGTTTGATCTAAACCTTCAGACAGGTGAATTTTTAGTCAGCGCTCAATACGCAAAACTCTTGGGCTACGCGCCATTAGAGTTTCAAACAAGCATTAAAGAATGGCAACAAAACGTCCATCCAGATGACCAGGAACTCACCTTCAAGTTATATAACAAATTCGTGAAAACGAGTGGTCCATTTGAGCTGGAATATAGGAGAAAAACTAAAGATGGTAACTGGTTATGGCTGCATACCGCGGGTGAATTTATTGAGTGGGATAACCATAATAATCCAATCCGGTGCACAGGAATTCATACCGATATATCTCAACGCAAACAGATAGAACTGCGCGATAATGCGCGTAATTCTGTGTTAGAGAAATTATTGAAAGGTGTCCCGTTAACAATGATTCTGGAACACATCGGAAGTTTCGTCGAACAGGAAAAATCGGGTTCATTATGTAGTGTTCTGCTAGTAAATGCACAAGGAACACACCTGAATTCTGGGGCATCATCATCAGGTCTGCCGGATTATTACAATAAAGCAATCGATGGCACCAAAATTGGTGATGGCGTGGGCAGTTGTGGCACCGCTGCTTTCACGAAAACAAGAGTTATTGTTGAGGATATTCAAACTCATCCATATTGGGTGCAGGCTAAAGGACTAGCAGCCAAAGCACAGTTAGCCGCTTGTTGGTCTGAGCCTATTATCGGTTCAAACAACCGATTGCTTGGTACCTTTGCAATCTACCACCGTCAACCGAGCACGCCAACTGAAGACGATTTCAAATTGCTAGAATTCGCAGCTCAACTAACCGCGATAGCTATTGAGCGAAGCCTGTCAGATGAAAAGCTTCGGCTCTCTGCCCGTGTCTTTAGCAACACCGATGAAGGCATTGTTATTACTGATGCCAAAGGGAAAATTATTGATGTTAATCCAGCATTCACAAAGATCACCGGTTACCACAGCAGCAACGAAATATTAGGACAAAACCCTAACTTCCTTAGCTCTGGCAAACAAAGTCCTCTTTTCTATGCCGAGATGTGGCAGGGAATCATTGAACAAGGTCACTGGCATGGTGAAGTCTGGAACCGCAAGAAAAACGGTGAACACTATGCGGCACGGCTCTCTATTTCTGTACTAAAAAATGATGCTGGCGAAACCTTGCATTACGTGGGTTTGTTCTCTGATATAACCCAGAGTAAACAACAGCAACAAAAGTTGGAATTGATGGCCCATTATGACGTGCTCACCGGGTTACCCAACCGCACGCTGCTTGCCGATCGTTTTACCTTAGGTATTGCCCATAGTATCCGTACCGAAACTCTGCTCGCCGTTTGTTTTCTTGATTTGGACGATTTCCAACCGATTAATGACAACTATGGCCATGACGTCGGCGACCAATTACTCATCGCTGTGGCCGAACGTATCCAAAAGAATATCAGAGCAGAAGATACCGTTTCACGCCTGAGTGGCGATGAATTTGCCCTTTTGCTCGGTGATATAGAATCATTGGCTCAGTGTGATGAATTACTGCAACGGCTCCATTACTGTCTTGCTCAACCTTATTTTGTTGCCGGACAAATATTCAATATCAGTGTGTCGATTGGGATAACTCTGTATCCAGATGATGATGCCGATTTGGATACCTTACTACGGCACGCTGATAATTCGATGTATCAGGCTAAATTAGCTGGCAAGAACCGTTATCATTTGTTTAATCCTGAGCAAGATCAACAAACAATTCAAAAGCATCACCAACTAGATGAGATACAGCAAGCCTTATCACATGACGAGTTTTGTTTGTATTACCAACCCAAAGTCAATATGAAGACCGGAGAGGTGTTTGGCGCTGAAGCGTTGATTCGCTGGTTGCACCCTGAGAAAGGATTGATCCCGCCGCTTGACTTTTTACCGATTATTGAGAATACAGAGTTAGAGATTTTTATCGGTGACTGGGTTATTAATGAAGCACTGAAACAACTTGTTCAATGGCAAAAACAAGGCATTTATATTGAAGTCAGTGTTAATATCGCATCCTATCACTTGCGCTCTCCATCATTTTTAACCAACTTAGAAAATGCTTTGGCAAGTCACCCGACTATCGATAGCAAATATTTACAATTAGAAATATTGGAAAGCAGTGCCCTGGGTGACGTCAATACAATCAGTAGTATTCTCCAGACCTGTCGAGATGTTTTAGGCGTTAATATCGCGCTGGACGATTTCGGTACGGGTTACTCCTCACTGACCCACCTAAGAAATTTACCTGTTAACACCATTAAAATTGACCAGAGCTTTGTCATAGATATGCTCGATGACCCTAATGACTATGCCATTATCGATGGAGTACTTGGCCTGGCCGATTCCTTCAATCGAGAAGTAATTGCAGAAGGTGTTGAAACAACAGAGCACGGCTTGATGCTACTCATCATGGGGTGCGATGCAGCGCAAGGTTATGGTATTGCGCGTCCGATGCCAGCAACTGAGATCCCCAATTGGTTACACAGCTATATTCCAAACCAGCAATGGATCGACTGTAGCAGCATAGTGCGTACTCAAAAAGAGAAGAAAATTCAATTACTCAGGCTGGCCACTGAACACAGGTTTAAAGATTTCGAAAATAAATTAGTGACATCACCAAAATGTGATCAAAAGTTGCCCTTTGAGAATCATCAAACATGTCATCACAGGGCCTGGATTAATCGAGAAAAACAAGAACTGCCATTCGAAAAACCATGGCTCGAAAAACTTGAGCAAGCCCATCAATCAATGCTTCTAGTAGCTAGCGAACTAGTCGACAACTATCAGCAGGATTGTATGATAGCAGCACAAGATGGATTTAAGACATTGCAAACAGCCTTAGATAAAATGAGTAATATTTTAGAACAGTGTACATGATGCGAATATATTTCGTGGGTACTGTCATGTTGACAGTACCGTACGAGGTTTTCGTTTCGCCTTTTTTCTATAACTTGAGGAGATATTAGCCAACTTCATTAAGTTAACCATCTTAATTCAATCGTTAAGCCGCGTTAATAACACCGGTTGATGAGCTTCAATATATCCGGTTTTATCTTCACGAAGACAACGGCCTGTGAGTTCAATTAATTCAAGGTAGTCTTTTAACTCAAATGGTAAACCTTTCGCATCGTTTTTCGCGGGTTACCAACAAAATGCAGTAGTTTTTTTGGTTGCTCTGCTTTTTAGCAGACGTTACGCGTTGTTTAACGCTGGTGTAATCTGAGCTTTCAAGCGTTTTGGCTTTATTAGCTCACACAGGGTTTAAATCGACATAGGCCATGCAGGAAGCAAGGGCTGATTCATCTAATAAAGCTTGTGATTGAAAGCGCCCTTCCCAAAAACGACCTGTGCAGTTGTCTTCTTGGTTGGCTTGTCTGGCAATACTTTCATTAAGTAAGCGCATAAAACAGCTGATATCCATTAATCGGTTGCGATATTCATCTACTGTATTGGCTAATGTTTCTTG
Organism: Shewanella sp.; assembly: GCA_004195335.1. Classification (GTDB taxonomy): domain Bacteria; phylum Pseudomonadota; class Gammaproteobacteria; order Enterobacterales; family Shewanellaceae; genus Shewanella. The sequence continues at coordinate 340 of SDWK01000482.1, read as the reverse complement.
CAGATAATCGGCAACTAGCTCACCACGACAATATTGTCGCGTTAATAAGGTACCTTTAAATAACTGATGCCAGTGTTCAAGTACTTCTTGAGTTGACCAAGCATTGGCGGTACTTTCGTCAATAAATAGGACCATGTGAGTGTGATTGCTCATGATAGCGAAGGCGCATAATCAATAGCAAAAACTTGACTTAAGGCAAGTGATTTATCTTCTACCCAACCTCGCCTGTGTTAAAAATTTTGCCCTGTACTTTTATCTTCTCCACATAAGAAAGCGCGGCGAACACAACGAGAAACACAATGATAATAAGATGTATTAGCTCTGTCTCTTATACACATCT
>SDWK01000479.1 GCA_004195335.1 Shewanella sp. | reverse complement strand
TCATTGGGCCAAATGGGGCGGGGAAATCCAGTCTGCTGCGGTGCTTATATCGTTATATTAAACCCGATAGCGGCTCGATTAGCCTATTTGGACACAATATTTCACAGTTCTCAGCCAAAGAGTTTGCCAGACAGGTTGCTGTGGTGTTGCAAGACACGCCTCATCACTTTGAGTTGACCACGGAGCAACTGGTTGCCATCGGTTTAACGCCTCATAAGGGACCATTCGATCTCACGACTTCGGCGGATAGACGACTCGTTGCCGATGCGTTAGATAAGGTGGGATTAACTCATAAGGCTGGTCAGGTTTATGAACACCTTTCCGGTGGCGAAAAGCAGCGTGCACTCATTGCCAGGGCGATAGTACAGCAACCTAAGCTGCTTATTTTGGATGAACCGACCAACCATTTAGATATTCGTTATCAGATCCAGATAATGGAGCTGTTGCGTACCATTGGGATTTCGGTGATCACCTCCATTCATGATCTTAATTTGGCCAGTGCCATGTGCGATCAGATATTACTGCTCGATGATGGTCGCGGTATCGCGCATGGGGCGCCGAAGTCAGTGCTAACAGAGGAACGCATCAGCGACGTATTTGGTGTGTGCTGCAGTACACAGCCTCATCCTCAACATGGCAATCCGCAGATCAGTTATTTCTATGGCTACTCTCATAGTGAGAACGCTCAAGATGAGAGTGCGGGCCACTGCTTGAGCCCTGATATCCCTAGTTTCAGTAAGAGTAAGAGTGATATTGAAGGTGACGGTATGAAAAGGCATAAACAAGATGAAGACTAGCCGGATTAATTCATCCCCGACATCTTCTCGGGGAAGCATCGATATTGGTCATCAATGGGTGGTGCCGGGATTATCGCTGATGTGTCTGATAACCCTGTTGGCCGCGGCCAGCTTTGGTGCCGCAGATATCTCATTCAATGAGGTGCTCAATATTGTATTGCACCGCACCTTTGGTGTGACCACCTTTGGTATGACAGAGGTGTCAGGCATCGCAGAGCGTATCGTTATGGAGTTGAGGTTTCCTCGCATTTTACTGGCATTTATTGCCGGGGTCGGTCTCTCTGTAGCGGGGAGTGTGTTGCAAACGGTGACGCGTAATCCACTGGCCGATCCTTATCTGTTCGGCATCTCTTCGGGTGCCTCATTTGGTGCTGTGATAGTCATTACGCTTTTTAGTGGTTCAGGGCTGTTTGCCAGCTCAGAGCTCTTAACTAGCTCAGGGCTGTTCGACGTGCTGGGTTGGATAAGCCTGCCGCTGGGGGCGTTCCTCGGGGCTGGGCTGTCGGTGTTTATGGTACTGAGTTTATGTGGCCGAAATATGAGTAGCCAGATAGAGCGAATGTTACTTTCCGGTGTGGCTATCTCCTTTATGTTTGGTGCATTAACCAGTTTGCTACTCTATTTCTCCAACCCTCAGGCTGCCGCTTCGGTGCTGTTTTGGAGTATGGGAAGCTTCGCAAAGGCGAGTTGGGAAGGGCTAATATTTCCGGCGGTTATTGTCTTTCTGGCTATCGGGATCATCTTGTTGTTTAAGCGCCAGATCATGGCGATGCGAGCCGGTGATGAAACCGCACATACCTTAGGCATTAATGTGAGTCGACTGCGACTGCAGATGTTACTGCTTTGCTCCCTCATTACGGCAATCTTAGTGGCCAACTGTGGTGGTATCGGCTTTGTGGGCTTAATGGTTCCCCATACGGTACGCATGCTCCTTCCGGGGCGATTCCCACTGATCACCACCGCCTTAGTCGGTGGCCTGTTTATGGTGTGGGTTGATGTTTTGGCGAGAACCTTACTGAGCAGTCAGGAGTTACCCGTAGGCATCATTACCGCCGTCATAGGCAGTATCTTCTTCCTATTTATTCTGGGAAGCAGAAGGTAGAGGCAGCGACGAGTCACGGGCTTCGTGCTACGAGCTCTGAGGTACGAGATTCGAGGTGCGAGGTTTGACGTTCTTAATGTAGGAGTGGCTTTAGCCGCGAAGTTTTTTAAAAAATAACGAAATTCTGAAAATAGTTAGGGTGTGTAGATGTTTAATATTAGTCCGGTAAACCATGAGTTTGATGATGAGATCCAAAGTAAAATAGACAATAAAACCAAACCTATGGGAGCACTCGGTGAGCTGGAAAATATCGCTAAACAGTTGGCTCAGGTGCTGGGCAAAGATAAGCCTGAGATCACTAATCCCAAGCTATTGATCTTTGCGGCAGATCACGGCATTGCCGCATCTGGCGTTTCGATAGCTCCCAGCGAAGTGACCACACAGATGGTGATGAACTTTGTTGCCGGTGGTGCTGCCATAAATGTTTTTTGTCGCCAGGTTGGTTTAGACATGGAGGTGATCGATTGTGGCATATTGCAGTCATTGGAGGGCGTCGAAGGAGTCATAAATCAAAGGCTGGGCGCCGGTACGGGGGCAATTCATAAGCAACCAGCAATGACATTAGGCGCCGTCAAGCAAGGGATGGATATGGCGTGTGCACGCATAGAATTTCACCATCAGCAAGGCTGTAACCTCATCGCCTTGGGGGAGATGGGCATAGGTAATACCTCGTCCGCGGCAGCCATCATGGCCACCATCATGGGAGTGAGTAGCGCCAATTGTGTCGGTCGTGGCACCGGAATCGATGCGGCGACTCTCAAGCGTAAGCAGATGCTGGTGGAGCAGGCGCTGCATATTCATAAGGCTGAATTAACCGACCCCTATAATATTTTAGCCTGCCTCGGCGGCTTTGAAATTGTGCAGATGACGGGCGCGATGCTCGCTGCGGCCGAGAGAAACATGTTGATTGTGGTCGATGGCTTTATCGCGACTGCCGCGGCCATGGTCGCGGTGCAAATTAATGCGAACGTGCGTGATTACATGATATTTGGCCATCAGTCAGATGAGCGAGGTCACTGCATGATGATGGAACACCTCCAAGCCCGACCCTTGCTAAATTTAGGCATGAGATTAGGCGAAGGCAGTGGTGCAGTATTGGCTCTGCCACTCATTCGAGCCGCCGCCGGTTTTTATAATGAGATGGCCAGCTTCAGTGATGCGGGAATCGAAATCTGATCTTTGACGTTCTCCATGTAGGAGCGGCTTTAGCCGCGAATGCTTCTAAAGGAATTTTATGAATATGTTTCGTCGAGAACTGAGCCTGTTTTTTATTGCGATGGGCTTCTTTACCCGTATCCCTATGCCAACTTGGGTAAAAGTCGATAGCGAAAGCCTGAATAAAGCGAACCGTTATTTCGGACTGGTCGGCATCTTGGTGGGGGTGTTAAGCGCCGCCGTCTATGCGCTGGCCGTTAACTGGTTGCCGGCATCAATCGCCATTATATTTGCGATGATCACCAGTGCCATTGTTACCGGTGGTTTTCATGAAGATGGCTTGGCCGATACTGCCGATGGTTTCGGTGGCGGCTGGACCGTTGCCGATAAACTCTTAATCATGAAAGACTCCCGCCTCGGGAGTTATGGCGCATTGGCGCTGGTATTTATGCTGTTGCTGAAGTGGCAAATATTAAATGAAATGGCGGCCATTGATATCAACATGGTGAGCATCGCCTTGATAGTGGGTCACTGTTTAAGTCGTGTTTTTGCTGCCAGCTTTATCTTTACCGAACAATATGTCAGTGACTCAGACACCAGTAAGAGCAAGCCTTTGGCTCAAAACCAGAGTGTGAATGAACTCGTGCTTTCGCTGGCGACGGCGGTGCTTGTTTTACTCTTGCTGAGCCTAAGTCAGGCACTGTTTCTTATCACTGCATTGCTGTTGTTGAGGTGGGGATTAGTGGTGGCTTTTCGCCGTCAAATCGGCGGCTATACCGGCGATACGTTAGGAGCCGGGCAGCAGATATCTGAAATGCTCTGCTATCTTATTATTCTAATTTTGGTGACTTCCCTATGATTCATTTGATATTGGGTGGGGCTCGCAGTGGCAAAACTCGATATGCAACCGATGCTGCCGCAGCGCTTAGTGCGCAAGGTTATGAGTGCATCTATATGGCCACGGCTCAGGCACTAGATAAAGAGATGGAATCGAGAATCACCCGTCACCGACAGGACAGATCCGAAGATACGCTTCGATGGATAACGGTCGAGACACCACTATTATTAGTTGAGTCTCTGGCGCAATATGCCCGCAAAGATCGCGTCATTATTGTCGATTGCTTGACGTTGTGGCTGACCAATCAACTGCTAGCCCATGAGCCACTGGCCGACTCCGAACATCTGCAAGATAGGATGAAAGAGAGCCAATCTTGTGTGGGCCTTGACGGGAATAACTGGCCCGAGGCCAAGGCCGCTTTACTCGAGTTATTGCCGACCCTAGAGGGTGAGATCTATCTGGTGAGCAACGAAGTGGGCTGCGGTATCGTTCCCCTGGGAGAGTTGAACCGCCGCTTTGTCGATGAGGCAGGCTGGCTGCATCAAGAGATAGCCAGACTCGCAGATTCGGTCGTGTTAGTTACCGCCGGGCTGCCCATGCGATTAAAAGGTGCTTAATGTCGGAACGGCTTCATGTAGGCGCGGCTTTAACCACGAAGATTCTTAATGTAGGAGCGGCTTTAGTCGCGAATGTTTTCAAGCCTTACGAGAAATTAAAAACAACACTATGAATACCGATAACAGAGATAATCCAGACATTCCAGAAATGCCAAAAGCCAAGATGCTGATGGTACAGGGCACCACGTCCGATGCGGGCAAAAGCACGTTAGTGGCCGGTCTGTGTCGTCTGTTTGCTCGGCGCGGGGTTCAGGTCGCACCTTTTAAGCCACAAAATATGGCGCTCAATAGCGCAGTCACTATCGATGGTGGTGAAATTGGTCGTGCCCAAGCCTTGCAAGCCGTTGCCTGTGGTTTACCTCTGCATACCGATTTTAATCCTGTTTTATTGAAACCAAACTCAGATACGGGCGCACAGATCATCGTTCAGGGTAAGGCGCTCGATCAGATGGAAGCGGAAGTGTTCTTTGGCCTACATAAAGAGGACTGGGCGGGTAAGCAGGGCTATCGGGTGAAGGCTATGTCTGCGGTACTGGATTCGTTCTCCCGTTTAAGGCGCGATTATGAGTTGGTACTTGTGGAGGGCGCGGGAAGCCCGGCAGAGATCAATCTTAGAGAAGGGGATATTGCTAACATGGGGTTTGCCGAAGCCGTCGATTGCCCGGTGATCATCATTGCCGATATCGACAAGGGCGGAGTATTTGCTCATCTGGTGGGAACCTTGGCATTACTGAGTGAGTCGGAGCAAGCCAGAGTTAAGGGGTTTGTTATCAATCGTTTTCGCGGTGATATCGCCTTGCTCCAATCGGGGCTGGATTGGTTAGAGCAATACACCAATAAACCGGTATTGGGGGTACTGCCCTATCTGCACGATCTGCATCTTGACGCCGAAGATGCCCTCGCACCGTTAACGGCATCATCAGTCGAGTCTTCTACTGAGCTGGCATCAAAGAGTAAGTTCAAAGTGCTAGTCTTAGTGTTTCCCAGGATAAGTAATCATACCGATCTGGATCCGTTACGACTCAACCCTTTGATAGAGTTTAGTTACCAGTCACTGCAGACCCAGTCTCAATCTAATAGCCCGGATTTTCCTCCGGCAGATCTGATCATCCTGCCCGGCAGCAAAAATGTGCGTGCAGACTTAGATTTTATGCGTGAACAGGGCTGGGATATCGGTATCAGGAAACACTTGCGCTATGGCGGTAAGGTGCTGGGCCTCTGCGGAGGTTATCAGATGTTAGGCCTGCTCATCGATGATCCCTGTGGCGTCGAAGGCAACGCCGGAGATAGCGAAGGCTTAGGTTTGCTGCCTCTGGTTACTGAGCTGAAAACGAACAAAATATTACGTCAGGTCAGCGGTCATTTATCTCTGTTAGGGGAGCGGGCTCCCGTCGAAGGCTATGAAATCCATTGTGGCCAGTCGCAGCTGTTGAATACTCTCTGTGAGGCACAACCTATCACCTTGTCGGTGAAGGAGGCATTTGGCAAGTCTCACCCCGATAAGTCGAATGCTGGTGAATCGAAAGTTGATTCGGCTGAATTAGTCTCAGATGGATTAGTTTCAGATGACGGGCTGATATTCGGGACTTATCTACATGGCCTGTTCGACTCGCCCCAAGCGTGTGCATTGATACTGAAATGGGCGGGGATGGGGCATGCCGAAGCGGTAGATATTGACGCCATTCGTGAACAGCAACTCGAACGATTTGCCGATCAATTAGAGAAAGATTTAGATATAAAAAAGATAGAACAGATATTAAAAGTATCCTAGCTACGAGGTTCGAGCTACGAGCTGTGACATTCTTGATGTAGGAGCGGCTTTAGCCGCGAATGTTTAAGGGCTACGAGCTATGGGTTTCGAGATAAAATCTTTAGCTCGCGACTTTCTCAGCTTTATCTTGCTGTGGAGCTTGGGATCTTGTTGGTGCCGGTGTCGGGACCGGAGAATCACCCTCATCACTACCTCGCAGCAATACATCCAATTGCTGCTCAGTTAAATCTGCTGACGAATCAATCTTAGGCTCCGGCAGTTTATTAGTATTGTTCTTAAGTTCCTCTAGATGTTCTTGTGCAACTTGAATCCCATGCAGATCCTGATCCTTGGCAATGGCGCTGTCGAGCGACTTAAAGGCCATTACAAGTTGTCCTTGATCCATGTATTCACGAGCCCGACTGAGGTGGTCGTTAGCTGACCTTTGTGCCTTTAAAGCAGCATTTTTCAAAGCCATAAACTGAGGGGTGTTGCCACAGTCCTTTATAGAGCTATCAAGTCCTTGCATAGCCTTCGATGGTCGTCCATTATCAATAAGGCTTTTAGCTGTCGCAGCATCATCCTCGCAGGTCTCTTCCATTTTTTGTGTTATATCAGGAACAATGGGAGCTTTATTCAGCTTTTTAGCGAACGTCCCGTAGCCAACATAGGCCAGCACGGACACAACAAGAAAAACACAAAAAAACAGTGTATGTGCCTTTTTCTGAACGTGATTTCTTTAAGGGCGTCCTTGGGGATGAGGCAACAGCCAAGTCCACTTACGACGATCTCAATTTGCCGATTTTCCCGTACAT
>SDWK01000474.1 GCA_004195335.1 Shewanella sp. | reverse complement strand
TGCCCGATCAATCGCGGCACGAAACAGTTCCGGACTTTCCGAATCAAAGAATACAAACTCACGGCTGTTCCAGTAGGTTTCAAACTCAACTGAAAACTTTTCGAGAATATGTCCCATGTCCTGGGTCGTGACCTTGAGATTCCATTCCAGGCCACTGGTAATGGCCGCTTGGGACATGTTGGCCGAACCGATGTAAGCGGTTGAAAATCCACTGTGCCGCTTAAAGTGATAAGCCTTGGCGTGCAACCGGGTACGCTCAGTGTCGTAGGAAACCCGTACCTCCACATTTGGCATGTGCGCCAACCACTCTACGGCCGGGGCATCAGAGGCCCCCATGTAAGAAGTCGTGATTAGTCGTACCGGCACATGCCGGTCACGCAAGTCCTCAAAAGCCGGCATCAGCAGACGCAACCCAGACCATTTTATAAATGAGACGAGGATATCGACACCATCGGCTGAACGCATCTCTTCCAGTAACTCATGGGCGAGTTGAGGCTCCTGGGGCGAGCCGGTAAAGAGACTGCTTTCACCTATCGATGTATGTGGCCGCGGTATGCCTTGTGATCCGTAATGAGGTGGTGTGATTTCAAGCAGGATTGGTTTCGGGTCTGCAACTAAACGATGTTTTTCAAGATGATTTCTTCGCGGGTCCAGGCAGACATGTTCAAGAACCTGATTACAAAGAGCTAAGCGTTTCTCTGGATCTGATTCTTCGCGAAGAGCTTGTTCTAGCACTTTTGCTACAAACGCGGCATACCGGGACGGCTGTTCCTCGGTATCGATTTTTCCGAAAACTGTGCGTAATTCAGGATGCTGCGTAAGCAACTCTTGAATGTTCTCTGAGAGCAGAGCCTCATAGATACCAGGCGTCAGCTTACTTGACATATTCACCACCAGGGAGAGAGGCTAGATAGTTTTGAACTACCGGAATATCAGCCTCAGCCCAATCGAGGTCAAGAAGATCAACAGGCTTAACCCAGGAAATAGTCTTGTGTTCGGCAAGTGAAATTTTACCAAGACCGAGGTTGCACACGAAAGGGTAAAGGGTGATGGCAAAAGTTGAATACTGCCAATCAGCGGGGGGTTGGGCAGATAGGATGTTGATATCAACGCCTAATTCCTCTTTAATTTCTCGAACAAGACAATCTGCTGCATTTTCGTGAAGGTCAAGTTTACCGCCTGGAAATTCCCACTTGAGTGGCATACTCATTGTCTCACTTCGTTGCGCGACGAGTACCAATCCGGTCTGTTCAATGATGGCACAAGACACTTGAAGGTTTTTCATTGCCCACCATTTTTCTTGAGGAAACTTTTCACAGCTGGAATCCTTCAATGAATACAATCTTGGTTTTCCATCTTTAAAAGACAATGGGGCTTGAGAAAAAAGGGGACAGATTTGTTTTCGACAGTTGTCATGTCCAACCGGGAGTCAGTGCCATAGACTTTTCGTCACTCACATTTCTCCTGCCATCAACTCAAGCATTCAGCCTGAAATCTCTGCGGTGTTGTGCAAGATACTTCTGTGCTGGCCAAAGTTCACTCTCAGCCGGAGAAAGAATGTTTCGCCCCGGCAGGGTCTGCAGTATGCCCGGCACGTTCGGGGTAACTCCGATTTGGCGAGAAGCGATAACCTTGTACTCCTGCGACACGCCAAGCATCCCCTCGTCAAACGCCCAATGGCAAAGTTTGCACAAGGCCATGCCATTGCGGATATCATCGTTCTGGCTCGCACTCCAAGGCACAATATGCGCGGCATCGACAGCGGTATGCCCTTCTGGTGTGACGATGCGCAGTCCGCACAGGGCACAGCGGTGGTCATAGGTTTTAACGACAATTCGGCGAAAACCTTGATCACGAACTATTGGTTTGTACTGATCAGCCGCGACGACCTCTCTCACCATCGGTTGGTGCGCTTGCGCGTATAGAGTTTGGCTGTAGCTATAAGCCTGATCATTGAGCGCAATCTGTTCGGCTAAAACCTGCTGACCTTCAGCTGAAAAATGAGATTCCAGAAGAACCTTCCGTAATGCCTGGCATCCCGAGGCATCAACCATCAACGCAAAGAGTTCGGGATCGATCCGCGCGGCACAAGCCTGATTACGCAGTTGAGTAACGCTCGTGATGTTCAATTGCCGGGCATCCACAACTTGACCATCACAGGCAAGAAGAGTCCAAAATGGCTCTCCATTGAGGCGTGAGAAGGGAAAGGCGATGCTGCTGGAATGACCCAGCGGAACAACCCGGCGCCAGTAGTTATTGAACAAGTCGTTGAGTTCGACCAGATCGCCGGTGATATCGATGAGCGGCGAAGAAACCACCCCTTGCCGAACAAGATCGATGACCGCTAGCAGCAACAAAGGTTTATGCGGAGCTTTGCCCTTAGAGAGTTCAGGGAAAACAGCGTTGGGGGCACGCCTGAGGCGAGTAAACATCTTCAAATAAGATTCAAGTGCCACCCTGCCCTCCTTAAAATAAAAAAACCGCCAGTTCGGCACTTGCCGACACAGACGGTCATCAACTTTTAAAGCTATCCCCTCTTCTGCAACCCATAACACCCTCAAAAAAAATCAAATAATTTTGGCAATATAGAGCATTTTAAGCAGTTTGTAAAACGTCAATACGAGAAGAGCGAGGTGTAATTTAAAGGCTTACGAAGGGGCAGGTCTCAACTATCAACAATGAACTCCAAGACATGGGCAATATCCTGTCCATCAGGGACACTTTGGGATGATTTGGATTTCCCATGAATTGGCCCTAATTGAATGCTATCTTTCACGCCCATTTTTCCAATAAATAATATTCGGTAGGGGAACAAAACCAAACAAGACGTCCCGTATGTGCGTAACCTACTGGCTTATATGAAGTTTAATCGAATTGCTTCCAATACCTGAACCTTATCTTTTAAATATAAGATAAGATTGAACCTAAGAAGACATTCAAAAGTGCTGTCTATGATTCCAGAGAGATACAAGAAATGTTGTTCTGACAAATTATCGTACGCGAGGTCTGCAAGCAACTGGAAGGCTATAGTGGCTTAACCACCGGCTGTGAAACGATTCAAAATATCTATAAAAATTACAAAAAGGACTAGATCTGAGAACATTTTTGAAGACTTACTAACCTCGTGTACTACCAGAAACCGGCATCTAACATTAATGATACCGTGGGGTTCCAAGTCGGACGACACACAGTGGTAATGCTACGAAGCATATTCGGACTCCCAGCGAAATCGAGGGCACTCCCGCAATCAGGGCCGCCTTCAGCAGCTGGAGAAAGACAGGCACAGATCTGGATTTTGATTGAGAAACATTACTGACGACCTCTAGAATTTTCTAGAAGTGCAGCCTGAAAGTGTGACCGGTCGAAACATTCTTCTGCGCTAGGTTGAAAAGTAAATCTAGATAACCCCGCAAGACCTGCTTCTTTGGCAAGCATTCCGGCGAGGAGGATGTGAGGGCTTTCCACACACTTTTTCCGTATGTTTAGTCCAAACATGGCTTTTCAATCCCAACAATTCGCTTCGAAGCTCGTCTACATGGTTCACCCTGTGGCCTCGACCGAGAAACTCGACTGCGTCCTTTATCAAAGAGAACCTTTCCTTGTACTTGGAGGTTCCTGAACTACCTAGATATCGGTAATTATCGCTCAAAAGAACATTTGCTTTGTCATAAGTGGGGTGCGCGCCCAAATCGTGAACCAGATCGCCTGGGCCGTGATAACGGGCACCTTGTTGCCACTGAAAGCGACCATCGCCCCAGGAGTAGATGCAATCATCCCGCTTAGCGTATTTGTCCGATCGGTAATAGTCCCCTCCCTCTATCTTTCCGGTTATTTCGGCGATGTAAAGTAACCGATTGTCCGCGTGCATCGAGTTCGCGGCAAAACCGAAGATGATATCTCCCGGCTCAGATGTCGTGCGGATCATGGGCTTGCATATCGCGAGAGACAACAGGCCTCCCTTGAGGCAAGGGGCACCACCGTTATCGGTTGAAAGTTTGTAAAAGTAAATCTTTGGCATTATATTCCCCCTAGATGTGAGATTGAATCAAATTGAAATCCTTTTCCCAGCCACTTTAATAAACGCCTCGAATTAAAAATCGGGAGGGTGGTAGGTAATACTTGGAGTTCGACTTTTTCAATAGTGCCAACTCCATTTCTCAACCAATTCGGTCCTGAGACAGTAGGCACGATCTCTAAACATATCAATCGGCGGACAATGAATAAATCTCTTGATGTTTCCGTTCAGTTCAAAAGAACAGGTCCTTCGCACCTGAAGGGGATCCATCTGGATCGCGTAGTAATCTTCCCGACTGATTTCAGAGGAAAGAATAATATCTTCGACGGGCGCTATCCAGATGGTGGGGTTCAGCAACGGTCAATAAATTAAAATTTGAAGAATAAAAAACAAAAATTAATGCGGTGAAAGGAGCTAAATAAGTTAACGGTCACGATTAAACCGGCAGTCCTCTAGCAGAAAATTCTGTCTAGCCATCCCATTATCTTGTTGTTTCCATTAGCATCAATTACAAATTCTTGTCCTCGACGCGCTGATTGAAAATAAGAGCTTCCGTTATTGGTTTTCCATGATTTTTGAGAATGGTAGCTTATCTGGGTGCTTCCAAAGACACTAGGGTCTAGACCCCACCTACTTCTTGACAAACCATCCTTTGTTAATTTGAGTGATTCCTTAAATTTAAAAACTCCTGCTCCTGGTAAGTCGGGCAAAAAACTTAAATTTTCTGATGCTGCAAAAATAGCGTGTCCACCATCCCCATATTTCGCATGAGGATGGTATTGAAGGTTCGGGGGAAGACATTTCATATTTGAAAATATTTTACCTACCTGTAAGTACCCATAGATAACATGCCAATCCATAAAATTCCCGTTAGCCCATGACAAACATTGTTGGTCCTGACACGTTTGCCGAAACCAACCAAAAAACAAAAACAGGTCCCCCTCGCCAACTCCATGCCTATCAATTAAATGTGTGGTAGCTCCAGGGCCAGCACCAAAAGCAGGGTTCCAGATTGCACTTCTATTGGCCTTAGCTGAAAACCTGATATCTGGATCAAGATGACAACTTTGGCCATCATATCCCTCTATATTTCCAGACTGAGGATTTATGTTTAAAGATGTCATGTAGGAATGAAGCGGCGTTCCATTTTCGGATAACACGTCAGAATAATTGTTGTTATCTTTCGATGAAGGGATCGGTAGTGATAAAAGCTCTCCATCCGGCAAAATCGGTGAACAATCTCCGCCCGCAGCGCTGTCAAATCCCTTTCGGCTTAAAATAATTTTCATTCTGACATCCTAAACAGATATAAGTTAAGATTCGTCGAAAGTTCGGGACATCCCATTATTTCCAGAAGCGCAGAACAAAATACCCCGTAGCTTGCTGCGGAGTATCACAAGACCGTATCAACTACAGCAACCTACGAAACTCTGATAACGGCTTCATACAATCTGCGTGAAACGCATACCCAGAAAAGCTTGCGACAAAAAATTTCAAATCAAAATTGGTCGATTCTGCATATTTTTCAATTTGTTCGTCATTCAAAATGGAACTCAATTTTGTACTTCTTGGATTATGATTAGCCAGGAGAATAATAACTTCAGGCTTCTGCTCTCTATCGATTTTAATTTTTTTCATACATGCAGCTCGGTTGAAGCTCATCAAACCAAGCTGATCAAGCTGATTAAATTGGCTCTCCATTGTCTGGAGAACATGTGGATAGCTTTCTTCATTGCTAACTAAGTTAGTAATATCATCCAAGTGCTTGACCAGACCTGATGTTCCACCAAGAGCTCCATCCCCATATTTCATTTCAACAAAAGCAGCACGACAGTTAGCTCCATTTTTCCGCTGAGAGGCAAGCCAGCGGATTGCCAACAGGTCAAAACGCGCACCCAGTTCACTATCAGCGAACTCGATATCTGAAAAAAAGTATTCACTCTCGTTCGAGATGGTTGAAAAATTGTTTTCACGCGCAACTAACTGCTGAAATTCACGTTCTGATTTACTTTTACCAGCAAAATACATATCCATTATTTCTTTCAAGTGCGAGAAGGAACGAACCCACCCTTTCGCATCATCAATACTTTGGATTTGCGACGGAAGATCAAGTTCGACCTTGCCGTTTATACTGTAATTTGGGTCAAAAAAAGCCGTGTATGAATTTTCCCCATTGAAAGCAACCCTAAGGAGATTGCCTCCGCGGTAGTAAATATTGATGTAATTTTTTCGTATTGCCAGCATAAGAGTATGGTCTTGCTTAACCCTCTCAAGCACTGGGGATAACAGCCTATCCTTATCCGCTAAAGCAGTAACAAAATCTGGATCCAACCCTCTCATAACAACTCCCTATCTCGTAATAGATTGTGTGCCATTTTAGTGACCAAACAATTTCAACCACAACAAATTAGCACACATGAATCACGAATAACTAAATAAGAATGTATACTTAGGAAAAAACCATTGCTTGGATTGAATCAAAACCCCTCCTCGTCGAACAGCTCCGCGAGGGCGCCCCTATCGGTTGTATAGTGCAGGTCGGTATGCCAATCGACACAGCCAGCTTCAAGCTCAAAAAAGACCATGATTTTGGCCTTGGTAGCGTCATCAAAAAGCTTCTTATCCATGTAGACAATTGCCCTCCCCTGTGCCCTCTGCCAAAGCACTCGTCCGCGAGGAATCATGTAATAATCTTGATCTCGTAAATCCGGATATCGTTTCAAAAAATCTGGATTCTTTTCCCACAGGTCTACGTGATTATCACGGCTGTCGAGAATGCCTGGCACGTTCTCCGCCCCAGCAGACAGGGCGACTGCGCGACCAAGTAACGAACCCCCATAGACCCAGAAAATTCCGATTTGAGCCATATTCATCCTCATCTATTGCAAGTGTGTCGCAGGCATCGGTAGTTACGAGCAGCAGCGTCTTGAGGGACAGATCTTCACCCACCCATCTTCCTCAGGAGTTCTTCCTGACCACTACCCATGAGTAATTCCCTGGCGGCTTCGCGCACCTGCGGGCTATCATGCCTGAGGTATTCAGCTACATCGAAAGAGGTACTATCACTCAAAATCACATTGCGTAGGCATTCA
>SDWK01000471.1 GCA_004195335.1 Shewanella sp. | reverse complement strand
ATTCGTGGCTAAAGCCACTCCTACACGAAGCTCAAGCCGTTTTAGCTCAATAGCAGGCAAGCGGACATAAAAAAACCGCAGCTATTAAATAGTTGCGGCTATTGATGTTCGACCTCTGTGCAGTCTATAGGCCTTCAGACACGCTAGGAAGCGTTTTAAGGACGATACACCTTCACGTTCTCATAACCCTGCTCTTGTAGGTAAAGAGCCTGTAATTTGCTCATCACGCCGCGATCACAATATAGCAGATAAGTTTTAGTCTTATCCAGATCGGCAAAATGAGTAGTGAGTTTAAAGAAGGGAATCGTTTTAATCTCAACATCTTCAAGCTTCAGAGGGGCTCTCTCTTCCTCCTCTGGGGCCCTGATATCGATAACCACTTCATTAGTGTTGATGTCACCCACAGTTTCAGTTTCAGTTATCTTAGTATCCATACTGGTCGCTATCTCTCTGATGTCGATGATTTTGGTAGCTTCGAGGACACGTTCGATAAGATCGTCAGAGAATTTTAGCTCTTCTGCTTCAATTTTTGAAAGTACCGCTTTTACCGTTGGTTTTTGCGAAATCACGCCACAATATTCCGGAATCGTCTTAGAAAAATCTTCGGTACCAATCTTACGACTCAAGTTGATGATATCTTGCTTATCCATAGCAATAAGCGGACGCAAAATGAGTTGTTCGGTGCAACGGTCGATGACATTCAGGTTGGTTAATGTTTGGCTGGATACCTGCCCCATGGCTTCACCGGTTACCAATGCCTGAATTCCCATTTTCTGAGCCAATCTTGCCGCGGTTCGCATCATCATACGCTTGAGGACAACCCCCATCTGACCATTATCTATTTTCTCTAAAATCTCGGTAACAACGGGATCGAAGGGCACAGAGATAAACTTAACCTTATGAGATTCACCGTATTTCTGCCACAGATGATACGCAACTTGCTTAACGCCAATCTCGTGTTGATCGCCACCTAAATTGAAGAAGCAGTAATGGGTTCTCGAACCACGTTTAATAAACTGGTAACTGGAAACACCCGAGTCGAAACCACCGGAGATGAGAGAAAGTACATCTTCCTGAGTCGCCATAGGGTAACCGCCCAAGCCTTGAATACGGGCAACAACCAGATACAGATTTTCTTTATCTATCTCTAAGTTGATGGTCATATCTGGGTTTTTTAGCTTAACCCCAGTAGCCTCAGTAAACTGATTTAATCCGCCACCAACATAGCGCTCGACTTCGATCGATTTAAAGTCATGGTTACCCACACGCTTTACACGCACACAAAACGTCTTTCCGACAAGCTGATCTTTATACAGAGCTAACGTTTGCTGATAGATGTCATCAACAGATTCAAAGGTGCTTTCGTTGACTTGAAGTACGTGTGCAATGCCAGGAATACAAGATAAACGTTCAGCAAAAGCCTCAACCAAGTCGGGTCTATCGCTGGGAACCATCACCATAATCTTATCCCATTCACGCTTAACCTTGGCAGACTCATCCACTTTTTTAAGCACGTTACGGATATTTGTTTCAAGCATCTTGGTAAAACGCGTTCTTACCGGCTTGCTCTTCATCATGATTTCAGGAAATAGTTTTACGATAAATTTCATCAGGGTATTCCGAACGGGGGTGGAGGGATTAAACAATATTGCGGGCATTATACCAAGATCATTGAATGTTTGACCATCGGGAAATGTTAGAAACAGCGATGAGCCTGTTCAGTTGGGGGAGATAAGGCTGGAAAGTTTACCTTTTCCAGCCTTAATAATTTTCTGACGTAGTGATAAGAGTGTCGTTGAATAGTGAGGCTACTGACCTACCATAATCTCATCAGACACTTTGGGTTTACCCTGCTCGATAGCAATTTCGACCCGGCGATTACGTGCACGATTGCCAGGTGAATCATTGGTTATCAATGGAGCTGAGTTTGCCATGCCAACCACCTTCATTCTGCGTTCATCGAACCCTTTGACGCGAATGAGTTCATGAGCCACAGCCACGGCCCGCTTACTCGAGAGATCCCAGTTAGAACTATAAAGTTCATTACTGATCCGCATATCATCGGTGTGACCCGACACAGTGATAATCCCCGGCACATCTTTGAGCAACTCACCAACACGACGAATAACGGGTTTGAATCTGGGTTGAAGAAAACCTGAACCCGATGAAAAAGCCCCTTTCTCTCGGATCCTGATAATGATCTGCTGACCAAGAGATTCAAGTTCGATTGCACCATCGACAATCTCTTTATTGAGCTCCTGAGCCATCTTTTTAACTTGTTCATTAATTTGATCTTGTGCCGCCGCTTGAGCCTTGGATTCATCTTCAGATTTAGCTTTCGCCTCCGATTCTGATTTCGCCTCAGCTTTTGCTTCAGCCTCTTCCTGAGCCGTGGCAGAAGCTTCTCCTCCACGTTGCTCACCTCTTTGCTGCTGTACACCACCAGAGCTATCATCGTCGCCAGCCTGATACTCAAGCACAGGCTCTGTCATCTCGTTGGTTTGTTGATTGATCATTTCAATGGGAGTCGGTTCCGGGCGACCGGGTCTAAATTCCAGTGCGATAACTGAGGTACCCTTAGGGATATCTTTTACTTCGACTTTATTTTGCACCCCAAAAGCATACTTCATCGAACCGGCTATCTGCTTAAATTTCATCACATCCATCTCAGAGAATGAAAGTAGCAGTACAAAAAAGCACATCAACAGCGACATCAAATCGGCGAAGGTAGCCAACCACAGCGGTGCTCCAGCTGGTGGACAGTCACACTTTTCCTTCTTTGCCATGGGACTATTCCCCGTCCGTTGTATCTACTTGACGCTGCTTTTCTGAGAGGTAATTCTTTAAGAAACCTTCAATCACTCGAGGGTTTTGGCCATCTTGAATCGCAAGAACCGCATCCATAATGAGGTTTCGGTTCAACATCTCCTCATTCATTCGCAGCTCTAGCTTACCCGCGATAGGAATGGCAACCATGTTAGCTATCATGGCGCCATAAAGTGTCGTCAACAAGGCCACGGCCATCGCAGGCCCGATAGATTTAGGGTCATCCATATTCGACAACATTCCCACTAAACCAATCAGGGTACCAATCATTCCCATCGCCGGCGCGACATCACCTACTGCCGTAAAAATACTACTGCCCAGTTTATGACGCTGCTCAGTTAATCCTATATCCTTTTCGAGCGCGTCTCGTACCACATCGCCGTCATGTCCATCGACTAACATATCAACGGCCTTTTGCATAAAGCTGTTGCCGATTTCGGCTTCTTCTAATGCCAGAAAGCCTCCTTTACGGGCTGCGTCAGCCATGATAACCGACTGTTCGATCAATGCCTCAGGCTTATCGATTTTAAACATGAAGGCTTTGACCGCGATTTTAATTGAGCCAAAAAACTGTTTCAGGTTGAACTTCATCATGACGACAAAAAACGAGCCACATATTACAATTAGCACAGAAGGAACATCGATAAAAATGCCAATACCGCCACTAGTTGCCATCGCCCCGATGATAAATCCGAACGAGCCAATGAGTCCTATCAGGGTTGCTAAATCCACAACTGCTCCTTAAATAAACTGATTCCGAATGCGGTCCATCCGATCAGTATGACGTTGTTTATATTGATGCGGCTTAGAAGTGCCATATCACAAAGTATTCTTACGCGTTAATATACCCAACTTTGGCATGCATCTCATAATATATTAGATAATTATCCTTGGTATAATCATCAAAATGAGAATGTTAATGACGGTATGACCGTGGGCAAATAGATTAAAGAGACCAAAAATATCGATTCAATCGTTATTCAAAAATTAAAAGGCCTACTTTCAATTATCGGACAGCTTACACGCAAGTTTAGCTACAAATTCAATTTTTTATAAAAAAAGCTCGATAAAGCGTGCTATTGCACAAATATACCGCACCCGGATTTGACCCTAGTCGCGGCCTGAGATACCTTGTCACACGCAATTTTCTAGGAAACGTTATCGTGGCTAAAAAACCTGAAAACCTCAATTTTGAAGAATCGCTGTGCGAACTTGAACGTATTGTTTCGGATCTTGAACAAGGCGACGTTTCCCTCGATGATGCACTAAAACAGTTCGAGCGTGGTATAAAACTGGTCCGCAATAGCCAAGGCAAGCTCGAACAAGCTCAACAAAAGGTCACCATTCTCTTACAAGAGGATGAAAATGCCTCATTAGCAACCTATGCAACTGAGGGCGAATAATTGTTAGCCAGAGCCATCTCTCAATATCAGCAACGCGTCGATGAACAAATCAAGTCAATCATCGATGCTCAAGCTACCACAGATCTAAAATTAAAATCGGCCATGGAGCATGGGGCTTTAATTGGTGGTAAGCGTATCAGGCCATTTTTAGTCTATGCCATCGGTAATATGCTAAACGTCGCCCCTGAAAAACTCGATACCTGCGCTGCCGCCATCGAATGTGTTCATGCTTATTCATTAATTCATGATGATCTTCCTGCTATGGACGATGATGCACTGCGCCGCGGCCAACCCACCGTTCATATTGCCTTCGACGAAGCCACTGCCATTCTAGCCGGTGATGCACTGCAGGCCCTGGCCTTCGAGAGTATCTGTGAGCCCATCGATGGAATTACCCCAAGCCAACATTTGGCTATGGTGAAAGCCTTAGCTAAGGCATCTGGGTATTCAGGGATGTGTGGCGGTCAAGCCATGGATCTCAATGCAACCGATAAACAGATAGATTTAGCCACACTGACTCAGTTGCATAAATTAAAAACCGGCGCCCTGATCCGTTGTGCCGTTGAGCTGCCAATGATTGCAGCGGCAGTCAGTATAGAAGAGCAAAATTTGTTGATGGATTTTGCGGACGCCATAGGCCTAGCATTTCAAGTGCAGGATGATGTGCTCGATATCATCGCCAGCACCGAAGAGCTGGGGAAACCTCAGGGTTCCGATTGTGACTCCAACAAGAGCACTTATCCTAGACTGCTAGGATTAGAAGGAGCACAAGCTACGGCTCAAGGTTTGATTGAAGATGCTCTATCAGCGCTGACCAAATTACCATACAATAGTCAGCTAATTGCCGAATTCGCCCGTTTTATCATTGAGCGAAGAGTATAATAAAAGAGACAAGTTATCTCGATGAGTTTGGATATATCTAACTACCCTGTGTTAGCACAGGCTAATACCCCTGATGAGCTACGACAGCTCCCTCAAGCAGTATTGCCTCAATTGGCAGACGAGCTTAGAGGTTTCCTTTTGAAATCTGTGGGTAAATCTAGTGGTCACTTCGCTTCAGGGCTTGGAACTGTCGAGCTCACCGTCGCGCTTCACTATGTTTATAACACTCCCTTTGACCGTCTGATTTGGGATGTTGGCCACCAGGCCTACCCACATAAAATCCTGACGGGTCGCCGTGACAGGATGCACACCATACGTCAAAAAGGGGGAATACATCCCTTCCCTTGGCGTGAAGAGAGTGAGTACGACACCTTCAGTGTGGGACACTCTGGCACCTCTATCAGTGCCGCGCTCGCTATGGCCGTAGCCGCAGAGAAAGAGCAAGCTGGACGCAAAGTAGTTTCAGTGATCGGCGATGGTGCCATGACCGGTGGCATGGTGTTTGAAGCCATGAATCACGCAGGTGATCTGCACAATGATATGTTAGTTGTCCTCAATGATAACGAAATGTCTATCTCTGAGAATGTCGGTGCACTCAATAATCACTTAGCCCAACTGATGTCAGGTCGTTTCTATACGACGATCCGTGAAAGTAGTAAGAAAGTCCTCGAAGGGTTGCCTGTCATCAAAGAGATGGCAAAACGTACCGAAGAGCATCTCAAAGGCATGGTGGTGCCCGGTACGATGTTTGAGGAGCTGGGATTTAACTATATCGGCCCTATCGATGGCCATGATGTCGATGCATTGGTCGAGACCATGCGCAATATGCGTAATTTATCCGGCCCGCAAATTTTACATATCATGACCAAGAAAGGTCGTGGATATGAGCCAGCAGAGAAAGATCCCATCGGTTGGCACGCCGTACCTAAATTTGATCCCTCTACGTTTGAGAAGCCCGTTTCGAAACCCAGCAACCCCACCTTTTCACAGGTATTTGGTAAATGGTTATGCGATGTCGCCGAGAAAGATGACAAGGTATTGGGTATCACGCCAGCCATGCGTGAAGGCTCTGGCATGGTTGAGTTCTCTCAACGTTTTCCTAAGCAATATTTCGATGCTGCCATTGCAGAGCAACACGCCGTCACCCTAGGTGCTGGTTTTGCTTGCGAAGGGTTAAAGCCCGTAGTGGCTATCTATTCGACTTTCTTGCAACGGGGTTACGATCAGCTTATCCACGACGTCGCTCTACAGAAGTTGCCCGTGTTATTTGCCATCGACAGAGGCGGTATTGTCGGACCCGACGGCCCTACACATCAAGGCGCTTTCGATCTTAGCTTTATGCGTACAGTGCCTAATATGATCATAATGACGCCATCGGATGAAAATGAGTGCCGTCAGATGCTCTATACCGGTTATTGCTATCGTGACGGTCCCACCGCAGTTCGCTATCCCAGAGGATCTGCGACGGGAGAACCTCAGGTTGAAGAGATGCAAGCTTTACCCATAGGTAAAGGCTTAATCAAGCGCCAGGGACAAAAAGTTGCGATTCTTAACTTCGGTACCCTGCTCGCGAATGTATCTATTGCTGCTGCGTCTCTCGATGCGACGGTTGCCGATATGCGCTTTGTCAAACCTCTCGATGTCGCGCTGGTCAAACAGCTTGCCGATTCTCATGACATACTCGTTACCGTCGAAGAGAATGCCATCATGGGGGGAGCAGGTTCGGGCGTCCTCGAACTGCTTCAGCAGCTGAAAAAACCGATGCCGGTACTCCAAATTGGTCTCCCAGATGAATTTATTAAGCATGGGGAATCGGGGGAAATTCTGGCTGAACTTAAACTCGATGCTGCGGGTATCCTTGAGCAGATTGAGACATACCTGAGGTAGGCTTTTAGCTTTCCTTTGGAGATAACGCTTAATAAGCGAGTTCCAGACATAAAGTATATTTCTACCCATCAGACCGCCAGGGATGGTGGGAATGTCATAATGATGTATGGAACAT
>SDWK01001025.1 GCA_004195335.1 Shewanella sp. | reverse complement strand
GACGATAGAACAGATCCTCTCTAAACCCACCAGCAACAATCATCTGCTCCAGATTCTGATGGGTGGCACTGATAATCCGCACATCCACCGCAATCTCCTGCCGCCCACCGATCCGCTCTATCGTCTTCTCCTGCAGAAAACGCAACAACTTGGCTTGCAGCGGCAATGGCATATCTCCGATCTCATCCAGAAACAGGGTTCCGCCATTAGCTGTTTCGATCTTACCGGGGGTTTGTTTGGCCGCACCCGTAAACGCCCCTTTTTCGTAGCCAAACAACTCGCTCTCAAGCAAGTTATCAGGAATAGATGCACAGTTGATCGCCACAAAGCGCCCACCACTGCGCTCGCTTAAACCATGAACAGCCTTGGCTATCACTTCTTTACCGGTACCACTCTCCCCCGGCGGGGGCAATTTTCTCGACCATTCGGCAGATAGCCAGCATCTCATCGGAAGCCGCTATCAAACCATCCAACGGCTTCACCACAGCGGCTAAGCGACGGTTCTCCCGCTCCAACTGCGACAGTTTGAACGCCCTGTCGACCACTAGCGACAGCACATCCGGGTCTATCGGCTTCTGATAAAAATCGTAGGCGCCCATGCCGACTGCACGCACCGCATTAGACTGATCGTCATTACCGGTAACCACGATCACCTTAGTATAAGGGGCCAGTTTAAGCATCTGCTGCAGAACACCCAGCCCAACCGTGGCATTGGCCGGATCGGGCGGCAGCCCAAGATCCAGAGTGACCACTTCCGGTTCGAACCGCCGCAACTGCTTAATTGCAGATGCTTCATCCTCGGCAAACACCAGCTGATACTGCTCAAAGCACCATTTCAATTGCTTTTGCAGCCCCAGATCGTCCTCGACAACCAAAAGAACCTTAGCGTCCTTGTTTTGACTCACGCATCTCTCACTGTTGATCCAACGCCTCAAATATCGGCAACCGGAGCCTCAATCGAGTCCCCGTTCCGGGCTGGCTCTGCACATCCAAACCGCCTTTATTGGCCTTTAAAAACTGCTGGGCCTCATAGGCACCTATACCCATTCCCGCACTACCTTTGGTGGTATCAAAAGGTTTAAACAAACGATCGCGGATAAACTCAGGATCCATGCCACAACCGTTATCCATAATTTCTAGGATAGCCTCATGATCCTGTTTTACCAGTGCTATTTGCACCTGACCTGAATCCGACGTGGCATCCTGGGCGTTCTGCACCAGATGACAGAGCACATCCGTCAAGCGCTCCTTATCGATCTTTAACCTGATCCCTTGCTGACCCTGAACAGACTCAGGAATAGGAAGACAGCCAGACTGACGTTGCACAACCGTCTCGATAAGCCGATCCAGCTCAACCAAATCTGACGGAATCAAGACCTGCGTCTGCTTGCGCAACTGGCTCAGCAATCGGTTCATGCGTGACACTGCGTGGCCTAACGTTTCTAACGCATCATCAACAAATTCCGGATTATGCTTGTGCCGCTCGGCGTTTTTAACCACCAATGACAGCTGAGCAATGATATTTTTCAGATCATGCACCACAAACGCGGATAATCGATTAAAGGCTTCGAACTGCCGTGCTTCCGACAACGAATCACTGGTACGCTTAAGCACGATCATGGCTGCCAACTGACCACCCAGCGCCTTGAGTAGATCAAAGTCCTCCCAGTTAACCGGATGATCAGCCCTGGGAGGGGCCAATCCGGCAACACCCACCAGTCGTGATTGGTGCAACAAAGGCACCAGCAACCATAACCCGCCCATCAACAACTGCGGACGAACCACCACCTGCCGATACAGCCGGGGATCATCCTGATATTCGTTCAGATTCATGACCCAACCCGTTGCTTCCAGGAAATCCAGCAGCGCCCTGTCGCTGACGAGATCCAGCGGCATTACAAAATCCGCACTGCTGGCATATTGCGTTACGATACTGTCGGACTCCAGAATCCAGAGCACCCCTCCATTACTATCCACCGGCTCGGTAATACCGAGAAGCAGCTCTTGGTAGTAACGCTCATCCATCGGCAGGGAAGCAAAGCGCGCATTGGCTTGCATCCACTCATTGCGATAATCGTACTTATAACTCAGAAAGTGCTTATTCAGCCAGACAGCCACCAGCGATCGAAACCGTCCCGAGCTGAGCAACAACACAAACAGAGTCAAGGACGCAACCAAAAATATGATCTGCACAGCACCGCCCATGCCGCCACCAAACCACCTCAGGTAATACCCCACCAGACTCATGATCAGCAGGTAGATACCCGAGAGCAGCAGGGTCGCGGAAAAGAACACCGCATTGCGCGAGATCCTCAGTTCCCGATTCCAGTCGCGCGCCCGCGATACGGATACCGCAATCAAGGGAGCCGCCATAGCAGAGACAAATCCTCTGGCCTGCCAAAAATCAGCGTCGATCCTTTGAAATAACAGCGCTTCGGAATAAAGTAAAAAATCGTACCCAAAAATCAGACAGATACTGATCAACAAAAACCTGACCGGCCAGCGCTGGGTAACGGGAATATTTCGAAACCACTGCTCTGTCACCACCAACACCGCAGTAACCAGCAATAACGGCCCCAAATATTCAAAGGGGAGTCCAAGATCAATAACGAAGTCAAAACTCTGCCGCTGTAAGACATTGAGCAGCAGCAACACCAGGGTACCAAACACGACCAACCAGGGAGCCTTCAGCGACCAGAAATCCTTACCCCCTCGCCCAAAATCGCACAGCTTGAGCACAAACAGCAACCAGGCCGCATTGCGAATCAATTCAACACGTGGTGAAGAGAGCCAGCTGCAGCCAGATACCCAGTAACCGCTCCCGCCAGATAACCAGACAGAGAAAAAAAACAGTGGAGAAAACTATGACTGAAGCTGAAAATCCGAACAGAGCCATCCAATATCCTTAGTTAGAGATCCTGATAACAATCACCGACCTCAGCCGCAACATAGTCATACAACTCCCTGAGAGGGGGCTTTATGTGGCGAAAAAAAACATCCTGATTAATTGTATAAGGCGCCCTACGGCCATGGTACACAATCTCTCTACCGACCGGTTCAAACAGAATCCCTAAACGGGCCAAGTGACGCGCCAGACGCGGCTCCATCATCACGATCACGGCGTGCATACCCCGAGAATGACACCAGGCCGCTACCGCCATATAGAGTCCGACGGCGATATAGGGAAAACCAGGAAACCCCAGATGTGCACGCGAGCCATTGACCACAAAGGGCACCTTGCTCTCACCCAAGCGTCGACGATACTCACCCTTTACAGCCAGCCGGGACAACTCGCCATAACGACCATCATACAAATGATCCAGATCGATCTTGTCACTGTCAATTGCATCAAGACAGTGCACCACGACGGGCAACTTCTGCCCTCTGTGCTGAGGTCGCACCAATCGTACCGTACCCACCACCTCATCTGGATCACCACGGTGAAAGATTAGAAAATGGTCTGAAAACGCATCGAAGCCATCAGACTCCAGTTTGTCCGGAAACGCTGACTCATC
Organism: Shewanella sp.; assembly: GCA_004195335.1. Taxonomy (GTDB): domain Bacteria; phylum Pseudomonadota; class Gammaproteobacteria; order Enterobacterales; family Shewanellaceae; genus Shewanella. The sequence goes on along the minus strand of SDWK01001025.1, from coordinate 17,852 downwards.
TTCAAATTCAAGCTCTTTACAATACACCTGGTAGCGAACTTGGTAGGCAAGCGCGCATAACACATCAGAATCCGCTCGGCAGATGTAGAAGTATCGATCAAAGCAATCCACTAACCTGGTATCGGTCATTAGTACCCCATTGAAGGCTCACTACCCACCTGGCTCACCACTTAGCACTTAGCACTTATCAACAAAAATTACTGCTTCGGCTTCTCCAGCTCCTGAAGCATTGCGCGAAGATGCTTCACTGGAATAGCGTAGCTGATTCCACTGGGATTACTGAGCACATCTTCCTTGGTTGATTTAACAAACACCATGTTAAGAATACCGACCACCTCACCGCTATCTGGCCGGTACAATGGACTCCCGCTATTTCCTGGATAGGCGGTTGCATCAAGTTGATAGACCAACAAAGGGTTCCTAAGCCGATTGATTTTACTGGCGGTGAGCTGACGGGAGCTCGAAGAGGGAATGGCTATAGGCGTAATAGCTGAAATTATACCCCGGTGAGTTGCAGGATAAAGCCCAAGTACCGAACCGATGGGAAATCCCGTAAATGCAACACCCTCTCCTTCTTTAAGCATTACATCTGCACCAGCAAGCGCCACTGCCGGTATATACGCATCTACATTTAACAAGGCTAAATCATGCTCAGGGCTAGAGGCAGAAAGAACCGCAGGGTGCATCTGCGCACTACTCCCAGCCCCAGTAAGAACAACCAATCGCTCCAGCTCAGTAGTGCTCATATCTGTCGGAACAACATGATTATTGGTTGCAATAAGCCGCCCATTGCCAACAGAAAAGCCAGTACCTAACAACCTCACAGGCGGGCGCCTAGTAGGCTGATAAGTACCAATGCCAACTATCGATTGCTTAACAGCCTGCACCGTATCAACCAAGCCATCAGCCTCAGCCTCAGCCGCAAAACTAATTAGCAACAAAAGAACCAGCACACCCATAACAAGCTCCTGAACTGCCCACTCCAAAGCACCAAACCATGCGACTTTTACGATCAATCAACCGACTGAGCTGGAGCAATTATTTTTAGTAAACCTACGATTAAGCCCAAAACCCCTAACAACATAGGCGAACAAAGAAGGCGTGGGGGGCAATCACCACTCGGCTCATGCTTGCTTTAACTCCAGCATGCTAATTTATCCAACATACCAGTACACTGAACCTGCTTTTTGAACGTCTGATCTACTTTGGCGATACTCACCAAGAGACCGCTGGGCTTAGCCAATCGCTGCGAGGGAAATCCAATTTAAGGCAGATTGTTAGATCATCCGCGACCAATAGCGAGCTACTGAGCGAGGATGATCGTGAAAACATGACCAAATCCGGGTTTCCGCAGTAGATGAGCGTTATGTCCAACAGCATCCTAGACGCCATGTATCAACTTGCTGAGAAAAAGCGTTAACACATGAATCCTGATGTCTTAGCCAAGGATTTGTCCATAAAAAACCATTCTGAAACAATTTCTTGCAAGTTAACACATATCAGCAGGCTGTTATCTTTTCTAGCCAGGCACCGTGTAGTGCCATGGCGAGCCCAAACTGGCTTTAAATGACACTGAACGGATACTCAACCGCTGCTCGCATGCAGGCGCTCAAACATTCGATATTGCTCACAACTTGATTTACTCTCGGGCGTTGCTTCCATTATTTTAACTTTCTCTGGGCACCTTGTAATAAGCCAGCGCCAACCTCAGCACCTTGCGTTTTTCTGCCCCTCGGTCTCTCCGGTACCGCCGAAGGCGAATCTATCATTAGCGTACAGCGTATGCTCTAGCCTAACGGGATTATGCTTACTGGCTCTAACGACTGTAACAGCACGCGTCAGCACCGATATAAGCCTTGATTTCGAAGCACCATCGACTGCCTTTCTGGATTTAACGACCCCCGGGTAGCGTTGAGCCGATTTATTCTTGGTCAAACCCGGCACCTCAACAACCGTGACACTTATCACCACGCCCCTTTCGACCAAGAAGCCAGCCCCGCTCCATGAAGTTCTTACATACCAAGCCTAGGCGCGCCATCTAGCAGCGAAAGCGCATGATCGAGGTGCAACTTAGAGACACTCCACCCCTAAAACAAGCTCACTTTATATATTTTGACTTAAGCCCACCCAAAGAAAAAAACGTGCATAAATCTTTGAAATCAACTTTATGATAGCTTGGTAGATTACTCTTTAAGGATGAAAGACTGGCTTGAACCTTGTTTTCCACACCCCCACGCGCCTGACTCTTAAATGCGATCATATAAGGGGCCACGAAGGTTGTATACAAAGCCCCCCTACCCTCTAGACACGATACCGCCTGTCTAAAATCATTTACCGAAAATGCAGCATGCAAAGAGTTAAGATAATCTTCCGTAAACAATTTAGGCTGCCGATCGGCATACTGATAACCAAAAGACTCAATGGATTTCATCGATTTCAAATGTCCAAAATCGACCAAGTACAATCCAGCATCTGGCTTGATAATCCTTTTCACCTCGGAAAAAACCTCGCACAAAGATGAACTGTCAGGCAGATGATGGAGAGCCATCGTCGACATAACGACATCAATGCTCAAGTCCTCAAAGCTATCCAACTGAGTAATACTACCGTAGCGGAACTCTACATTTGTCAAACCAAGCTCAGCAATATACTCGTGAGCACGTTTGAGCATTTCACGAGAAAGGTCAACACCGATAAAATTAACATCCGGCATCAAAGAAGCCACAAGAGCCAGCTGGGTTGCGGGCCCACAAGCCAAGTCCACAACCGTGTCACCCGCCTTTACAACATCACATATCTGATAGGCATGGAAAAGATAAACAGGCGCCATCACACCATCAACGCGACCTGCACGTGTATAAGCCTCAACTTGCTCGGGATCGCTCATAACAAGATCTGGCTCAGTAACACGAGGTGCACGCTCACTCGTCATTAATTCCCTCACAAGGGTACGCATAACAGCAACGCTAGGCATATCTATCTCCATCCTTTAGTAAAGCAGCCCACAATATAACCATAACTGCGGAATACCGCTACAGTACAGCAAGCACGAGCAGGCATGCTCAGCAACAACCAGGATGGCCGCCGACCATGCTCGCACTAAATGCGAGAAAACTTTCTGCCAAAAATAAAAAATATTATATACACCCACAATATCAACTTGTTGGTTTGTTTTTGATAGATCCTGATCGTACCATCGCAACCAGCCAAGCCAGACAGGGTGATAGATACCAAGGAGGGCGACACTGCGAAAAACACCGGACACAGCCGTTGAGTCGTTGATGGCAGCCGTTAACCTCTCCATGCAGAGGATTGACGCCTCGCGTCACGAGCCTTCAGCCCCCCATTTGACACCTTTTTTATCACTACCACGCGTGCAAACAGGCCGCACAGCAATTTTGTGCCGACCTTTGAATGATTCGCGGAACATTGCTTGATCAGCGCCTATGGAGCCAGCAAGTGCAGGCACTTTAAAAGGCACTACGCCAGCGGAATGAAGCGAGGACACCAGCGAAAAAGAGGTGGGTAGATGGAGCTATCACCGCGCCGCGACTACGCAGCTAAGCATGGAGACTGTACATTCCACCCAAAGCTCGCGTTTCCGTAGTCGAACCGGCAGCACACAAGCCAAGACCGTAAAGCTATTGCGATAAGCTTGGCAGCGATAAGGCGGCAACTCTTTGAAAGCGCCTAGGAGCCTGTCGGACTTAGCCGATCGTAGTGAGGGGAAAACGATTTGAGGCAAATTTTTCGATCTATCGAGGCGAATAGCGAGCTATTTAACGATAGAGATCGGGAAATATGACCAAATTCGACTTTCCGCAGCAGATTAGTGTTAAGTCCGACAGACTCCTAGCGATGGAGTTAATCAGAGCTGCACTTAGGGCATCTAAGATCGGACAGATGTGACCGATCCAGATGCTCGAAGACTGCAGGCTTTGCGTCACAATGCTGCAATCACTCCAGAAGCAAGCGCCACTGACAGAGGCTGAGCGAGCTGATGGTCATAACTGATTGGTTGAAATCGATCTATTTCATTAAAAACCTCCGACAACCTCTGCAGCTTCTTTAGCCCAGCGCCGGACCAAGAACCAATCAGAACACAGCCATGACCGACCAAAAATAATTGACGCCTAATAGCAGCGTCAGAAAATTTTACAACCGATCCGATAAGCACCATCGACAGCACCTAAAAAATATATAACAGATTGTTTTAACTATAGATAAACATATTGGCACACAGGCTGCATAAGATTTTAAGGAGTAAAAAGGTCCGTCATCACAACCAATGGCAGGCAATTTCTTTATAATGGAGAAGGATAATGAACAACAAAATCAAAATTGCACTAGCTAGCGCAGCGCTTGGGGCGATGGCAGCTGGGCAGGCCAATGCCGGTGTTTCTTCGACCGCGTTCATTGACATGACCAACTTTAAACTCATAAATACCGCTACCACTGTTCAATTGGATGCGGGCGACTTCTTTGGCGGAGCCGTAGCTTTTACCAGCTCCGCAGACCAAAAAGTGGATTTCGACGGAGCATCAATATCTAACAGTGACGCTGCTGCCGGTGGTATCGATTTTGCTCCAATCTGTGTTGGAACGGGCTGCACCCCGCTTCCTGTGGACAATGCGTTCCCGGTTGTGAGCGGACCGGCCGCGGGTAACTACGCAGCAGCTGATCAATACGAAGAAGGTGCTCCAGCGACAGGACTTGGGCTTGCTCCAGCAGCAAATGTGGGAAGCGGCTCCTATGTGGCCATAAAAACCGGAGAGAGCAAGGCTTCATCGACGTCAAATAACGGCCTTACGATCACAGCCTCGTTCATACTGGGTGAAGATTTGTCACAAGGTATTACATTTGAATTTGACGTCAGATCCTACTTGGAAGTACTTGTGGAAGCTGGAGAAAAAGCTCCCGGATTTGCATCTGCCGAATACAGCTTTAACTTTACCCTATCCGACACCAGCACGATCTTTAACTGGGAGCCGGATGGAACCACAAATGGCAATATCACCGGTGGTACCGAAATTAGCGATGTCGTCAACCTCAACAGCAACTTAGTTAGCCGAAACGCCATAGGACTCCCCTTTGATCAACTAGCATTTATCGGAGCGGGCTTAGGCGTCGCCGATAGCGGGTTTATGTCAGCAACCACCAACGCCCTAACCGCTAATACCATCTACACTCTAACAGGCTCTATCAACACCAAGGCTGACGCAAGAAGAGTACCGGAGCCAGGATCTATTGCACTAATGGGCCTCGCTCTTCTTGGCTTTGCCGCTTCGCGTAAATATAAAAAAGCCTAAGGCTTGCTCAGCGAATACCAAGTCAACTGGAAAAACCCTAAGCTCCAGCTTTGCTGGAGCTTTTTTTCGTAAAATCAACAATCTACTTTTCAACAAACGCCCCAACTCTATCTATTGAAATATTCTTACGCCCCTTTAAAGCCTCTTGATCAGATTGTAAACTATCGTTAATACGTCACAACCTGAGCGCTCTACCCCCGCAGGCAAGTCAATTCTAAGGATAAGATAGATGCGAAAAATAAATATGCTTTGTATAGCGGTACTTCTTGTCCTATCAGCGGGTTGCGATAGCAGCGGACAGTTTTCCCCGACCCAGCATATTGACCAAGCCAAGACATCTATCGCTCAGAAGGACTTCTCCACAGCTCTGGTTTACTTAAAAAACGCCGCTTTATCTACACCAAAGAACCCAGAAGTCAGATGGCTAATGGGGACCGCCTATTTCGCAACAGGAGATAGCGCCGCCGCCGCCAAAGAACTAACCCTGGCAGGCCAATATGGCTACCCGCTTACGGATGTTCAACCTTTATTAGCTAAAGCCCTCTTTGAAAATAGACAACCCGAAAAAGTCTTAAAACTAACCGCTCCTATCGCAATTGCAGACGTGCCCAAAGCATCTCTTTTGGCAACTAAAGGCTGGGCCTATCTGGTCACGGATAAAATACAGGCCAGTGAACAGATGTTCTCCGATTCCCTAGCGCTTAATGACAAGGACTCCGATGCCCTATCCGGAATAGGGGCATTGCGATTAATACAAGGACAGTTACAAGAAGCGAAGGAGCTACTAGCCCGTTCTTTCGAAACAAACCCACTCCATCACCTTACTTGGCGCCTTTCAGGCGATATCGCACAGAGGGAGGGGGACGTTAAAACAGCTCAAACCGCTTACCTTCGCGCTTCAGAGCTGCACCACGACAACGTCATCGACCTGCTCAATTTCACCACAACCAGTATCTCTCTAGGGGAGTTTGACAGCGCAAAAAACGGAATCAAGCAGTTGAAACAAAGAGCCAGTAACTCATTTGCTGCCAATTACACCCAGGGGCTACTTGACTTTCATCAGAAAAACTACGAATCCGCACGTACCAACCTATCAGCAGCACTGGGCATCAATCCAAATTATGCTCCCGCCCAGTTTTATGCAGCTACATCGTATTTCGTCCTCAAGGAGAATGAGCAAGCTCATACTTTACTTTCGAAGATTTTAGCATCTGCACCTCAAAACATGGCCGCACTCAAAATGCTTGCGGCAATAAAACTGCAATATGGGGAGTTTGCAAAGGCAGAGAAAATTATCCAAGGGCTTTTGAGCAGATCACCGGAAGATACTTTTTCATTGCTCCTTTTGGAAAAAGCGCTGGATCGCGATACTGATTTTGATACCCAACAAGCATTCCTTACACAAACCCCAAACGATCTCTCTGCATCAGAACTCTTACAACAAGGACTCCAACTGCTCGCAGATGGGAAAATCACTTCAGGCCTAAGCATGCTTGAAAAATCAAGAAATACCGATCCATCATTCGAAGAAACACCGTACCGATTAGCACTCTACCATTTGTCCAACAAAAACTACGATGAGGCACTGAAGACTGCACAGCAATATCTCGACGCCCACCCAACCAGCGCCCAAGCACTTGTGACGCTGGGATCGGTCTATCTATCGGGCGGACACTTTGATGAGGCCAAAACAACCCTCTTAAGCGCTCTTAAGATCAGCCCTAACGACCTATCGGCTAACAGCGGCCTAGCAGCATTAGCACTTGGCGCGAGAGACCTTGAAGGCGCCAAAAATCATTATTTAAACGCTCTTAAGGGAAATCCAGGTTCATTGGTAACACTTATTAACTTATCCCGAGTCCAATCGCTACAAGGGCTATCAATGGATATGGTAAAAACACTCGAAAGAGCGATTGAACTTGAAAATCCGTCGTGGCAACCCTATCTTGCCCTTGGACGTTTTCACCTTAACTCGGGCGCGCCTAAAAAAGCGACGCTATTAATAGAAAAAGCTCGCCTTCCGTACCGCAACAACCCTCAAGCTCTGATCCTCTTCACGGAAAGCCTACTCGCAGATAAACAATTCAACCGCGCACTGAGGTACACAGAGGAGTTAATTAAAAATAATCCAACCAATAGCCACTACCTATTTTTATCCTCAAAGGCATACGCTGGACTTAAGCAACAGGAAATCCAGGAATCGCGTCTCATAGAAGCCTTAAAACTTAACCCAAACCATATTTCTGCTCGAGCCAACTACATTGAGTTACTACTACGCAAGCACGATATTGAAAATGCAAAAAAACAATTCAGCTTACTTAAAGATAAAAAAATAAACCCTCTAGACTTGGATAAACTGGAAGGGCAAATTTCACATATGTCTGGTGATTATCCAACCGCCATTCTAGCCTATAAAAATGTTTTTAATGGCGAAGAAACTAACATACATCTGCTTTGGCTCGAAGAAGCACTTTGGTCCAATGGCGATTTTAAAAAATCACTCTTGCTACTACAAGAATGGCTAAATGAATATCCTGAAGACCAATTAGCCTTGCAACAGTACGGATCAAGATTAATTACATCCAAACAAAATATACAAGCGGCGGACACCTATAACAAACTATTATCATTGCACCCCAGCAACCTCCTTGCTTTAAACAACCTGGCTTGGCTGCTTCGTGACACTGACCTCAACCAGGCCCTTATTCATGCAGAGAAAGCTTATTCGTTAGCACCAACTAACGTCGACATCATGGACACACTCGCCTTACTACTTAAAGACATACAACCCGCTAGATCATTAAACCTAATTACTGAAGTAGTAGAAAAACAGCCCCGCAATCCATCTTATCTATATCACAAGGCCTTGATCCTCATTCAATCTGGAGATCAAAACAGGGCGCGAGACATTCTTCAAACGCTTCAAAATAACGGACGTGATTTTCCGGAAAAAAACACTATCAGCCAGATGATTAAGGGGCTAACCAACTCTAAAATATGACCCATACTTATTACACTTGAGCAGCTAATGAGCCTACGAATGAGTCCCAAAGCGCCTCTGCATTTGGACTTGTTCGCAGTCTCCCTAATATAAAACATGGATGCGAGAGCGCCCCGCCCTCAAAGTGTTCTGTTTACTTTTTTTCTGTTATGACTGGTAATCGGCGCTCAGTCTTTATGGCTTGATCGCGCTGGTAACCCACCCTAAATCCAACAGACATCACTCTGTCACCTGCATCGAAAGCATCACGCATCGACGCTTCAGCACGCATAATCACCCCCTTCTGCTTGGCATTAAAACCCTCTAACTCGTCATCCTGTAGGCGCTGCATCAGAAAGGTGATACCCGTAACCGGCTGAAACGCCATCCCCTGCCTTGTTGCTTCCAGCCAGACTCGTTGAAACGCCCGACCACTGGCCAGAAACCCCTCTTTACCAGGCAGAGTTGTGCTGATCATTCCTACAGCCATCGCTGAACGACAGCCCAGAAACCCTTTGAAGCCTATAATTCGGGACAGCCCAAACAGGTTGAATATTTTTACTGCGGCCCAAAAACGTAGCAGAGGAAAAAAGACCTTCTCTTCTATAGGATTGAGTCCCAGTGTGCCTATAGGCATGCCATCTTTGGTATCCTCTATCTGTTTCTTATTCCACCGAATCTGCTTAAACAAAAAACTATGGATCTCTTTATGCTCGAAGACCATCCGATCATTAACTGCAAGCTGCCGCGCTAGCGCATTTTTCTGCTCAGGATTATCGATAAGTGATAACGTAACGCCTTTGATCCCTTCCACGGCTCGCAACATCGCTTGTTTCTGTTCTGAGTCAAAACTCCCTCGCCGGTACATTCTCCGATTGGTACAACGCTTAAAAATAGCCTCATACCAAGGGCTGACTTCAGGCTCAACGTCCATCAACTCGAATCGGGCGGTATGGGTCATATCATCAGAGGGGAAAACCTTAAGATTCACATCGAACCCATACACCCTAGCTGCAATCAAGAAATTCTCGATGATTGCGCCATGGGCAACATAGGACGCTAGCTGCAAATAGTTGAAATAAGAGGGATCCCGCTCTGGCATATTAAAAAGGTCAATCTGCCGCAGGCCCGCAGAGACCTCAAATCGTGCTGGCTGAACGTTATCTCCCGAGGGGGCACATACCGCCGCAGTTAAAATATTGTCGAGAATATCTTTGGTTAGGGAACTCACTGATTAATCCTTATATGAATTGTGTAGAAACATTACAACAAATGCATGCCAATAAACTTAGCCAAGAATTTTCTTAGCTATCATAAAAGAAACTAGCTGCAGTGGATTTTTATTCCCCAGCCAGCGATAGGTAATTTTATATCGATTCAGATAACCATCAACATGTAGACCTCTAGGTGCACAAATGACATCACCTCGTCCCAACAGGATTTTGAGGACATTAATGCCCGCGATTCCCGCACATAGATCAACGGCCATCGGCATAGAGGGGCCTTTTTTTGCATCAAAATCGGCACTGGATCGATCCACCAAGTAGTGACGCTGCCACATGGTTGGTGCGAGTCCAATTAAGAATCGAATGAGCTGATCCTTTTCCGATAACCCCTCAAAACAAAAATAGTCCTCAAAACTCATTTTTCCAGGCAAGAATGCCAGAAACGCACAGCCCATCCCCAAAGGCGCAGCGGTTACCACGGGAATACCTTTCTCTTCACACTTGCCAAAAACTAGTCGCCGGGCATCCATAGCAAAAAAATCCAAGCCATCAACATAGATATCCACTCCGTCCAGAAACTGGTCTACGTTGCTGGCATTCACGCCCTCAGGATACTCTCTGATGTCGGCCTCAGGATTTACATCCCGCACCCGTTCGGTCATTACCTCGAGCTTACTGCGCCCCACCGTACTTATATAGGCACCGTCCTGCCGGTTGAAGTTATGCACTTCGAAGTCATCAAAATCCGACAAACAAAACCGTCCGACCCCCAGCCTTGCCAGCGTCATGGCATGGCGACCACCCACCCCGCCCATACCCGCGATCGCAACACGCTTATTACGCAGCAGCGCTTGCTCTTGCTCCGTGACCCAGCCGATATTTCTGGAGACGGCTTTGTCATAGTCATACATAAGTACAGTCCTAGGCGTTGTGTTATTAACTCAGGTAAAAATAGACTCATTTGAGAATAACGGTCATTTATGCAAAATCAACACATTGAGCAATATTTTAATCATAGCCAGAACCGGCTGACGTTGTTAACGGCCTACCAGCAACTGCAAATCCTTGGAAGTACTGCGCAAAGAGCGCTATTCTTCATGGTTACTCTCTAGTCGACGCTATCTATGTCAAAATCAAACCCGGATCTATCCCATTCAATTAACGCACTTAGCCTTGATATAGAAGACTATTTTCAGGTATCTGCCTTCGAGAACCAATGCCATCCTGAACGCTGGCCATCGCTTCAGTGCAGGGTCGAAGCCAATGTTGACAGACTACTCGATACACTTGACGCCAACAGCACACTAGCGACTTTTTTTATCCTCGGCTGGATCGCGGAACGCTACCCGGCTCTGATAAATAAAATCGCGCAGGCTGGCCATGAAATTGCTAGCCATGGCTACAACCATCAGCGGATCAATCTGCTATCCCAACATCAGTTCCAAGAAGATATTCGCTCTGCCAAGCAGCTGTTAGAAGACCTGACCGGACACGAAGTCAAAGGCTATCGAGCCCCCAGCTTTTCCTTTTCTGAACAAACACCCTGGACCTTTGACGAGCTGCTTGAAGCCGGTTACCGTTACAGCTCCAGCATCAACCCCGTGCCTCATGACCTCTATGGCTATAGCGACGCACCCAGAACACCTTTTCACTGGGATAACGGCTTACTGGAGATTCCGGTGACCACCTGCGAGCTACTCGGTCGCCGAATCCCTTGTGCCGGTGGAGGCTACTTTCGACTCTATCCCTACCCGCTGTTTAAATGGCTTATGCAGCGCGCATCGAAACAGCTCGATCAACCCGCTGTCTTTTATCTACATCCCTGGGAGCTTGATCCTGAGCAGCCTCGCATCGAGGGCGCTTCGCTCAAATCACGGTTTCGCCACTACATCAACCTGCACCAGACGGAGCCTCGCTTGAAGCGACTGCTACAGGACTTCAACTGGGGACGAATGATCGACCTCAATATTGTACAAAAAGCATGCAACACGCAGTAAGCCGCTAAGCCAATCCTGCAACGCCCCTTTTCGCATCGCTATTTTTTAGTTTCAGCGGCACCACCCGGCGCGTCGTGTCATAGCCAGCCTTGAACAGCTGCTTCTTCTGCTCTTTAGTCAGTTTGAATTCAATCGGCGAGATCGCCCCCGTATGCACGATGACCGTTGAGTGCCAGAACGAGTCACTGATGTACTCACGAGACATCGTGGTCATAAAGGTACGGATCAGCATGGAAAGGTATTGCTTCAAGGGGATCAATGGCTGCTTCTTGGTCGCGACAGTGGCCTGAGTGCTGCGCAATCTAAAACAGACCACAGGGTCTCCATTTCCACTCCAGTCACGCTGCAGCGCCTCCTCAGAGAGAATACTGCCGTCAACCAGCAGATGCTCTTTGAAGGGCTTGAAGCTAAACAGAATGGGAATCGACATCGAAAACCGTACCGCTGCCGAGACTTTCAGATCAGGCGTCCGGCTTTTATCGAAGACCACCGGCTGGCCAGTTCGGACATCCGTCGCGACCACATGAAAATCGTATGCTAACTCTTGAAAGGTTACCCCATTAAGCTTTTCATCCACCCATTGCTCAAAACGGTCACCGGACGACAAACCACCACTGCGTAACAATTTAAACAGCGACTGACTTAAAAAATGACTAAAATCGGTCTCTATCGCCACTTGCTTAATCGCTTCGACCGAATGCCCCGCCGCATAGAGCGCCCCAACGATACTGCCCCCAGAGACGCCTACCAAATGATCAAACTTGATATCCAATTGTTCTAAAGCGGTCAGAATACCAATATGCGCGGATAGCCGAGCGCCACCTCCTGCGAGTATAGGAACAACCCTATGTAGAGGTACGGACTCATCCTGTTGCTCGACTACCGACATAAAAATGGCTTACTCCTGTAAAATCAAACCGTATCTTAGCTTTTTAATACACTTGGTGCATAAAAAGCATCCCTATTTCATCTATTAAGGACATAAAAAATCCTGCTCTGGGTTAAGATCCTTTAACATTGACGCACTACAGTTTAAGCCAAGAGATGAAAGGATGCGCCCGTCGGTACTGTTCCTAGCACATCGCATACCCTACCCCCCCAATAAGGGCGACAAGATACGCTCTTACCATATTCTGCTTGAGCTTTGCGCGCATTACGATGTTCATCTGGGCTGCTTTATTGATGACCCTGAGGACGAACAATATATAGAAAAATTGCGCCCTCTGTGTGCATCTCTGTACTGCCTTCCGGTTAAAAACTCACGACGATATATCAAAGCGGCGCTGGCATTTGCCCAGGCAAAGCCCATCACGCTGCCTCTCTACAGTTCCAGCAAGCTGCAACGCTGGGTTCAACAGACGACCGAACGGCATAAGATCGATAAAATCATGCTCTTTTCCGGAGCGATGGCGCAGTTCGTGGTAGAACCGCAGTTTAACTCCGCGACTCGAGTCATCGACTTTGTCGACATCGATTCAGACAAATGGGCGCAGTATGCCCAGAAAAAATCCGGCATCGCCCGCTGGGTCTATCGACGCGAACATCGCCTGCTGCAACGCTATGAAATAAAGATCACCCACCAGTTCGATAAATCCCTGTTTGTTTCAGAAAAAGAAGCCGCGCTGTTCAAATCGCTTATCCCACCCTCCCTGGCAACCAAAGTTAACTACCTGAATAACGGTGTTGATAGCCACTACTTTGATCCGGAGACCGTTAAAAACCACCCGCCGATTCAGCCTGGACCCTTTATCGTATTCACCGGCGCGATGGACTACTGGGCCAATGAAGATGCAGTCACCTGGTTTTGTGACAAAGTATGGCCTACCTTATTAAAGCAACAGCCCGCGCTCAGCTTCATGATTGTCGGTTCAAATCCGACCCCGGCGGTTAAACAGCTCGGCACCCTCGAGCGCGTACTTGTGACCGGCAGGGTCAAGGATGTCCGCCCTTATATCGCGCAGGCAGTGCACGTCGTCGCCCCGCTGCAGATCGCGCGGGGGATACAAAATAAAGTCCTGGAAGCGATGGCGATGGCGAAGCCCGTTGTGGCCACCAGTATGGCGATGGAGGGAATTCCACTGCATACCGATCTGGCTGTAATTGTTGCCGACACCGCTGAAGCGTATATCCAAGCCTGCGACAATGTTCTTAATAATCCACAACAGATGGACATCGAAGCGAATCGGCACTGGATTCAGCAGCAGTTCAATTGGAGGAACACCCTGGCCAACCTACCTGAATTGTTGCAAAACCCCGATCAGGATCCCGGCTGACAATGGCCCGACCGATCCATATCACCCATATTGTTTACCATTTTGGCACCGGCGGCCTAGAGAACGGCATCGTCAATCTAATCAACCATCTTCCAGCGGATAAATACCGCCACAGCGTCGTCTGCCTGACCGGTTTTGATCCCGATTTTATCAAGCGGGTAGAACAACCTATTCATATCGAATCCATCGACAAAGCCCCGGGATCCGATTGGAAATACTATTGGTCGATGTGGTGCGTGCTGCGGCGGCTCAAACCCGATGTCGTCCATACGCGCAACATGACCAGCATGGAGTATCAGCTACCTGCCTTTTTTGCACGGATCAAACACCGCGTCCATGGTGAGCATGGCTGGGATATGAGCGACCTGGGTGGCAGTAACTCCCGCTATATCAAACTCAAACAAGCCTTACGGCCATTGATCCACGACTTTATCGCCCTGTCGGCCCAGTCAGCCGAGTACCTTATCGATAAGGTTAATGTCCGCCAAGCGCAGTGTTACCAGATTATCAACGGTGTCGATACCGAACGATTCACTCCCGTGGGAGTGAGGGCAGAAGCCCCTGCCGGGTTTCTTGATGACAACTGCATCGTATTTGGGTGCGTCGGACGTCTGGCATCGGTAAAAAATCATCGGTTGTTAGCCGATGCCTTTATCGCCCTATGCCAGTCACAGCCAGATATAGCATCAAACCTTCGACTGATCATTGTCGGCGAGGGTGACACTCGCCAAACCTTAGAACAAAAATTTAAAGCCGCAAAATTGTCGCAACAGGTGTGGCTGGCCGGCAATCAGCAACAGATCCCAGATTTTATGCGGCTTTTCGATCTGTTTGTGCTGCCCTCACTTGCCGAAGGGATCTCCAATACTATACTCGAAGCCTTCGCCAGCGGTTTGCCCGTTATTGCGACTGATGTCGGCGGTAACGGGGAGTTGGTTGCAATCGATAAAAGCGGTACTCTGACCCCAAGCGATCAGGTGGCGCCTTTAGCGAAGGCGATGGCTGAATACGCCCTGCAGCCGCAAAAGATTAAGGCTCAAGGCATCAATGCCAGACAGACTGCGGAAACAAAATTCAGCCTCGGCCACATGATAGACCGCTACGCTGCGATCTATTCACGGAACTAAAAATACGTAGAGTTAACGGATTATGTGCGGAATTGCCGGTATTCTTCAGCCGCAGAATACAACTCCGATAGACAAAAGCCTGTTAGCGCGCATGAACGGGATTCAATCTCACCGTGGTCCTGACGATGACGGTTTTTTTTACGGTCCGGGCATCGGGCTGGCCCATCGACGATTATCGATTATCGATCTGTCCGGCGGCCACCAGCCGCTGTTTAACGAGGACGGCAACGTCTGCGTAGTATTCAACGGCGAGATCTACAACTTCCAAGAGCTGGCCGACGAGCTGGTAGCCAAAGGCCATATCTTTAAGACCCATAGTGATACCGAAACTATCGTCCACGCCTGGGAGGAATGGGGCACTGCCTGCGTCGAGCACTTCCGCGGCATGTTTGCCTTCGCCATCTGGGATCAGCCCAATCAGCAGCTCTTTATTGCCCGCGATCGACTTGGCATTAAACCGCTTTTTTACAGCGTCCTCGCAGATGGCTCGCTGATTTTTGGTTCTGAACTAAAGGTACTCAAACAACATCCCGACCTGCCCCGCGCTATTGACCACCGCGCGGTCGAAGATTACTTCACCTTTGGCTATATTCCCGAGCCGAAGACGATCTTTGAGGGCGTGTTCAAATTGGAACCCGGCCACTACCTGCTACTGGATCAACAACTCAAGCTGACTCCCAAGCCGGTGCAGTATTGGGATATCACATTGAGCGGCCAATCACTGACACTAGAAGATACTCAACGCGAGCTGGCTGATCGCCTTAAAGAAGCCGTCAAGGTGCGCATGGTCGCCGAAGTTCCACTCGGGGCCTTTCTCTCCGGCGGGGTTGACTCCAGTGCGGTGGTCGCGCTGATGTCAGAGTTACAGGACACTCCCGTCAACACCTGCTCCATAGGATTTGATGTCAAAGCGTTCAACGAAACCGAATATGCCCAGAAAGTCGCTGATCGCTACCAGACTAATCATCACAGCGGCACCGTTAGCCAAGATGATTTTGATCTGATCGACAAGTTAGCCGATCTGTATGATGAACCCTACGCAGACAGCTCGGCCATGCCCACCTACCGCGTCTGCGAACTGGCCCGTAAACATGTCACTGTCGCCCTGTCAGGTGACGGAGGGGATGAACTGCTCGCTGGCTACCGGCGTTATCGCTGGCACCTGAACGAAGACAGCGTGCGTAACAAGTTACCGTATCGCCTACGTCGACCATTGTTTGGCTTTCTCGGTAAAGCTTACCCCAAACTCGACTGGGCACCGCGTTTTCTGCGCGCAAAAACCACCTTCCAATCGATGGCCTTCGACAGCGTTGAGGGGTATCACAACACGATGTCGATCATGCGCCAGGACGCGCGTGATGCGCTGTTTTCCGATCAGCTGAAACAAAAGCTTAACGGTTACAGTTCACTGGAAGTTTTTCGTCACCACGAAGGGAGCGCCCCCAGTGATGACCCACTTAAGAAAATTCAATACATCGATATGAAGACCTATCTGGTGGGCGATATTTTGACCAAAGTCGATCGCGCCAGCATGGCGCACTCTTTGGAAGTACGGGTACCACTCCTGGATCATAAATTCGTTGAATGGGCCTTTAACGCCGACTCAAAAGCCACACTACAAGGATCAGAGGGCAAATACTGCTTCAAAAAATCATTAGAGCCGCATCTACCGCATGATGTGCTGTACCGCAAAAAAATGGGATTCGCGGTACCGCTTGTCCAATGGTTCCGTGGACCCCTACGCGAAAAACTGCGTGAATCACTATTAAGCGGCATC
This sequence comes from Shewanella sp., assembly GCA_004195335.1. Taxonomy (GTDB): domain Bacteria; phylum Pseudomonadota; class Gammaproteobacteria; order Enterobacterales; family Shewanellaceae; genus Shewanella. The sequence continues at coordinate 1,163 of SDWK01001025.1, read as the reverse complement.
ATGGTAGAGTGTGGACTGTTTAATCAGGACACCATGACCACACTCATTGACCAGCATGCTTCTGGACGCCGCGATAACAGCGCAGCCCTCTGGACCCTGATGATGTTTGCCGCCTTTATGCAAAAAAATGCCGCCTAATCCGGAGTTAATGCATTGAAAATACTCCACGTTCTGGATCACTCCATACCTTTACACAGCGGTTACACCTTCCGTACCCGGGCTATCCTCAACAATCAACGCCAGCAAGGCTTAGAAACCTGCCATGTCACCGGTCCCAAGCAAGGCGAATCTATCAACTGCGAGGAAACCCATGATGGACTGCACTTCTACCGCAGCCCAGCGGTTGTTGATCTATGGAACAAGCTCCCGGTTTTAAATCAACTGGCGATCATTCCTGTCCTTAAACGGCGAATACTAGACGTCATCGAGCGCGAGCAGCCGGATATTATCCATGCCCACTCGCCAGCCCTGAATGGTGTTGCCGCTTACCAAGCCGCACGACAGTCGGGATTGCCGCTGGTCTATGAGGTGCGAGCTTTCTGGGAAGACGCCGCCGTCAACCTGGGCACCTGTCGCGAGGGTAGCCTGCGCTACCGACTGACCCGGGCGATGGAAACCTATGTATTGAAGAATGCCGATGCGGTCACTTGTATCTGCCAGGGTCTCAAAGACGACATCATCGCACGCGGCATTGACCCGCAACGCACGACCACCATTCCCAATGCAGTCGATTTGGAGCAATTCGAACAGCTGCACACAAAATCCGCCGACCTTTTGCAACGCCATAACCTGGTCAACAAATCCGTCATCGGTTTTATCGGCTCCTTCTATGAATACGAAGGTCTGGACATTCTAATCAAAGCCTTTGAACAGCTGCGACAGCCACTGCCCGAGCTGCGCCTGCTGCTGGTTGGTGGCGGCCCGCAAGAAACAACATTGAAGCGGCTTGCAAAAAAACTAGGGGTTGAGGAACAGGTTATATTTACCGGACGCGTGCCTCATAAACAGGTCAGCCACTATTACAGTCTGGTCGATGCACTGGTTTATCCGCGAAAGTCGATGCGTTTAACCGAGCTGGTCACCCCGCTCAAACCGATGGAGGCGATGGCGCAGGGGAAACAGGTTCTGGCATCGGATGTCGGTGGCCATCGCGAACTGATCAA
>SDWK01000218.1 GCA_004195335.1 Shewanella sp. | reverse complement strand
TATTGATTCTCGATGAGGCCACCTCGGCGCTGGATAATGAATCTGAGCGTCAGGTCCAGGCGGCGCTGGAAACGCTCTGTCAGGGGCGCACCACGATTATCATCGCCCACCGGCTCTCCACGATTGAGCACGCTGATCGAATTTTGGTGATGGACCAGGGTGAGGTGAAAGAGGTGGGCAGTCACCAGCAGCTGTTGGCGCAAAATGGCATTTATCGTCAGTTGTACCAGGAGATGGGCTGAGTGAGGATAAAGAATCCTAGACTCCGTGATCTGCTCGGTCCGCGCTTTTGGCCGTTATGGTTTGTCTTGGGGCTGTTGCGGCTGCTGATTCTATTGCCGTTTAGCATTCAGCTATCCCTAGGGCGGGCGATCGGGCGGTTGCTGTATCGATTGGCGCCGAGCCGCGTCCGTGTCGTGAGAAAGAATATTCAACATTGCTTTGCTGATATGGCTCCCCTGCAACAGGAGCGATTGGTCAAGCAGCACCTTGAATCCCTGGGTATCGCCCTCTTTGAAACGGCCCTTTGCTGGTGGGGGAGTGAACGCCAGCTGCGGCCGCTGCTACACCAGATCGAAGGGCTGGAGTACCTGCAGGCTGCGCAACAGCAGGGGCAGGGCGTGATCCTGTTGTGCGCACATTTTACCGATCTTGAAATTAGCAGTCGAATACTGCTGTTTCATACCCGTTTTGCAGTAGTTTACCGGCGCATGAACAATCCGCTGCTGGAGTACATCACCGCTGGCGGTCGGGGCGCGCATGCCGACGAGGCGATTCCGAAGGACAATATCAAACGCATGGTGCAGCAACTGCGTAAGGGTCAGACGATCTGGTTTGCCGCCGATCAGAATTATCAACGCAAGAATAGCGCCCTGATCAACTTCTGTGGCCAGCCTGCGCCGACCGCGACGGTTATCTCGGCGTTAGCCCGTACCGGCAGGGCGGCGGTGTTACCCTTTAACGTGGCCCGGATTGGCAATGGCTACCAGCTGCAGATTCTCGCGCCGCTGGAGGGTTTTCCCTCAGGCGACGCGATGGCCGATACCGAGCGCTATCATCGGCTGATCGAGCAGCAGATTGAAAAGGTTCCGGAGCAGTATCTGTGGGCGCATAAGCGGTTTAAGGGTGCGCCGGGGTTTTATTATTGAGCCGCGCAGGACATTCCAGTAAAGGGACTTAGAGTGGATCTTGGCAAGAATTACTGTTACCTGTCAGGTCAGAACCTGCACGGTAATATTGTTGGTTTTTTAAGGACTGATGTTTTTTTGGGGGTAATGCGTTGGTAAATACTTAATCAGATCTCCTCTGGTTCATGTCTGGAGGTTGAAAGTTTGAGAGACGTTAAATTAATGAAAAATGGATGTTCTATGAAGAGTGGTAAGAGTTTATATATTGGTTTGCTCTTAGCTGTTGTTATTGCCTTGTTTGTTTATAAATTCACATGGTATGGCATGCCAGATAAGCTAGACTCTGGACGCATAGACTCAAAAGCATTTTCGTTTTTTTTAGCTTCTATTTTATCTTTAACTTCTTACCTAAATAAAAAAATAGCTTTACTCTTCTCTGTTGCTGTTCTTAGTGCTATAGCGCTCTTGATAGTAGGTAATTGGTTTCACGTTCAATTTTATCAAGATATAATCGTCCCTTCTAGCTTTCTTTATGGTTTGGATGCATTGGATAGCGCATCTTCTATTTCTAGTCTCGGCCCATCGTTTGAGGCGGCTGGCGGGGTTGTAGTAATACTATTTCTCACTGTGGCTTGTGTTTTAAGCTGGCCTAACACGAAAAGTAATACAACTCCTGCTGTATTCGCGCTTGTATTTGCCTGTACAGGGGCGTTTTATGCCAATAAATTCAATACTGATTTCGATAATCCACTAGCTGTCCGAGGAATGCATCCTATAATGGGTTTTTTGCGGGCTGGATTAAGTATTAATCAAAGTATTCCGCAAGACAAGCATCGAGAAGCTATAGCATATTTTAAAGGCGATGATTTCAATTTAAATGGAAGACCAGATTACCCTCTGTACAAAGAGGATGTAAAGTCTTCCATGAGTACCGATAAAAAAAATATAATTATTGTTGTTATGGAAAGTATGCGGTCATCTGAAACTGGTTTTATTGGTGGGCGTGTCGGTCTAACTCCTAATTTGGATAAAATTGCAGAAGAGGTATCAGTCGTAAAAGACTTCTACGCGAATACTACACAGACAGTTCGAGCGGAGATGGCGATCTTGTGCGGTCAGCTTGATTATAATCGAGGAGCGCCCTTCTCTGAATATAGTATGAAGTTAAAGAACCTTTGTTTGCCTAAAATTTTGTCATCTTATGGGTATCAGACACACTGGGTACACGGCTACGATAAAGACTTCTTCAATAGAGACAGTTTTCTTCCTCAGGTTGGGTTTGAATATATTCACGACAAGAGCATTGTAGAAAAAGAATTAGATAACCCTAGCGTTTTAGGCTGGGGCGTCCCTGATGTCGACGTTCTAGATTATGCTGTAGAAAAAGGCTTGCAGATTAAGGAACCATTTTTCATGGAGGTTCTTACACTCTCCAACCACTACCCATTCAAGTGGGATTGGTCGAGTAGTAAGGTTGATTTCTCTATGATAAATAACGACTCAGCACTATCTGAATATCATAAAGGTATTCATTATACGGATCATGCAATTGGTGTGTTTTGGAATAAATTCAAATCTAGTGTTTTATATGATGATACAATTGTCGTTTTTTTGGGCGATCATGGTGTATGGTTATTTGATCAAGAGCAAGATATAAAAGGGGAGTTTTATAAAAATGAAGCATATCACAGAGTCCCTTTTCTAATATATAATCCAACTAGCAAGAATAATTATGACCACGTCACTGCTAGCCAAATAGATGTAGCGCCCACTATTTTAGGGATGCTTGGGGTTTCTGAGAAAACAGCGTTTCTCGGTTCAGATTTTAATGCGAAGTCAGATTCTGAATCATATGCAATTTTGGCCAAAATAGGCTCTTCAGGTTATAGAAAAGGCGATATTGCCTGTTACGCAACGATGAAATCATGCGAAAGTATTTCTCGGAAATGTAATATGAAGGAAAGTGATGAAAAGATATGTGCCGTTGCAAACCCAAGGCTGCCTGAATACGGTTACGAAGTACTAAGCAGGGATGCGCTGGAAATAGGTATGAACTACGCAGAATTGGTTACAGAATATTCCAACATTGCTTATGGCTTTGGATTTGTTCCTCCGGAGAAACTTGCACAGTAGTTTGTGCTAATAAATACGCAGCATAACAAATTTTAAACTGGTAAATCGTCGTTACCGGGGGTATGTCTTGAGCCGCGATTTACGACCTTGTAACTTTCCTGGACTCGCTGGCAAACTATGCGATGGCTTTCTTTAAGATATTTCGCTCTTCGGTGACTCGCCGTAGTTCAGCTTTGAGACGGCGCAGATCGTCAATAGCATTCCGAAACAAAAGCAGCATCAAATTCCTTGATGCTGCTGCGCGCGAAATGAATCGGCAGGAGTAGGCGCTTCTCCACTTCCTGCTACAGTAAGACCTTCAGGCGAGTCAGGTCGGCATCGCTATGAATCACTTCTTGCAGCTCGTACGTCAGGGAAGAAAGGCCTTCGTCGCAGGCCGGAATCAGCCCTCGCGCCACCCTATCCTGATAGCGTTTATTGGCGGCGATCATACGGGTTGCGGCTTTTTTGTCGACGGTTACTTTATTGTTGGCTATTACCTTGAAACGGTCGGTTGAATCGTCGATTTCATCGTAGACACCTTTCACATCCAACACTGGATTGATGCCTTTGCTGAGCAAGCGGAAGAGCAGGTTTTCATCCTCCTTACCCCAGTGCCAGAAATTATTACTCATACCGTTGATCGATAAAAAATGCTCTTTTTTAAGCGTTAATATCCCGCCTAGATTAGTGTTGGCAATGTTCCTTTCGCCGGTAGAGGTGCGAATAGAGCCCGTAGGTCGTAACGGTAAGCTCGGACAGGCGTAGAGCGCATCCACAGGTAGCAAGTCAACGTCGTGCATGCTGAAATAGTCATAATTGGCCTTAGCATAGTCGACCCCTACATTGATCAACTTAGCGCGATTAAAGGGCTTCTGGTCCACTTGGTCGACGATGAAAACGTGGTAATCAATCTGCTGCTCGTTTAGTTTTTCGCGCAAACGTGGTAATAATTCCTCTAAATGAGCCTCTCGATTACGGAACGGGATGATTATCGCCAGCTTTCCATGGTTGTTGATCTGAAAGTCTGCACGGAGATCGCGCTTGCTCAGCAGCTGGTTTCTGGAATAAAAGGTTAATTTGGCTCGGTCTAGGCTAATGTACTTGTAGCGCTGTGCGAATAATGTATTTAAACGAGGGTCTTGATTATCCCGCACCCGTTTACGTGGTGCACATATTTTTATTATCTTCATTATCATTGCCGCTAAACCTCCAGCCCCAGAGTGCTATTTATTACGTTGTATATTAAACGCTTTACGGTACAAACTCTTGAGCTGTCTTATTTTCCAGCGTAACTTTTCATGTACAAAGGCGATCTTATTTCTAAAGCTGTCATGAGCTAGTTCGACATTCTTGGGTGAAAACGCCCAATGCCATTTTTTATCCGGCACCCTCCAGCCTTGGCCATATTTAATGACGAGATATTGCTCTTCTTTTTCTGGAGCCAAAAAATCATGATCTAAAAAAACAACCTTTTTTAACGAAAATTTAGGATACTTGTATTTTAGTTGGAGCTTTTTCAACCAAGCACTATGCCAGAGGTTAGAACCCTCTTCATAGAAGAAAAAGAAGTCTATGGAGATGCCGTCCTTGAAGAAACTGTACTCTAAACCATTGTCCAGTTCGCCTCGACTTCCTGTCAGTTCGTAACCATTATCTCGCATCGTCGGAATGATCGATTCACTCCAGCTGGATATGTTGATGCCTATGTCCACATCGCAGTCATGAGATATAAAACCACCCTCGCGATAGTAACCAAGCAGGGTTCCATCGGTCAGCCAGCTGTCAATCTTTAAACCAGCAAGTATTTTGCTTGCTTCGCTCAGTACGTTTATTGCTGCATTAGGGTCCATTCGTCATCGCTCTCGTGTTGCGCTGATTGATTATGAGTTACTAGTTTTTACGATTTCTATCAGCTCGGTGGTAGAAATGGAGGGAGTTCTGGGTAGATAAAGAACGTCACACAGTGATTTCATATCGTCAAATTTTCCCTGCCAGTCATCACCCATCACCAACACGTTGGCTTCAAATTTTTTAATGTATTCGGCCTTTAGTTCGAGAGATTCTTCGAAAAACACATGATCGACACACTTTAATGCAGAAACGATATGGGCGCGGTCAGATTCTCTACAGATAGGGTAACGGGCTTTCTTGCTATAGTTTAGTTGGTCAGATGAGATGCCGACAACCAGGCTGTCACCTAAGCTCCTGGCCCGTTCAAGTATATTCAAATGTCCCACGTGGAACATATCAAATGTTCCAAAAGTAATTATCCGCTTCATTCCAATACCTATCATAAGAATCCTACATGACTCACCAAAAGGCGCCAAGTTTTATAGCCGTAATCGCCAATGACTAGAAAATATTCAGACATGGAGGTTTGATCCAAAATAACTGTATATTTACGCATATTAAGTCGTCATGGGTGAGAAAAATTGTCGCTGCGCAGCTTGATCTCATTGCGGCTGTCGACGACATTCCATCCGCGCTGAGTGATCCCCTCCTCATGATGTTTACGGCCCTGGTAGTTGTTCTCCACCGGACCTTGAACGACGACAGCAATATCTCGATTATCAATCATGGCGCTAGTCAGCGTCCTTGGTTAGCGTCGTCATTCAACATGCGCTGAAAAAATTGCTCGAATTCGAGTGTCGTTTGCTCGATAGAGTAGCGCTCGGCAATGGCTCGTTTGCACTCAATCGACATCGCCAGGATCTTGTCGGGCTGTAGGTAAAGCGCACGCACTGCCGTGGCGATGGCGTCAGGGTCGTTGACCGGTACCACCTTGCCATTGAGCCCGTCCGTCACCACCTCTTTGCCGCCACCGGTGGTGGTGATCACCGCAGGGGTGCCGTAACCCATCGCTTCCATAACTGCGCGGGGAAGCCCTTCGCCGCTAATGGAGGGCTGTATCAACAGGTCGCTGGCGACGATCAGTTCGGGGGCGTCGTAACGATAGCCGGCGATATGAATGCGTGGTTGCATGCGGTTCTTTTGGATCAGGTCCGCGTACTGCTCCATGTTTTTGCCGACCAACAACAGGTGCAGGTTGGGGATGTCCGCCAGCTTGTCGGCGGCGGCTATCATCACCGGGATTCCTTTGCTGGGGCGGACATTGACCGCGCAGATCAGCACGAAATCACTTTTCTGGATGCTAAATTCGGACAGGTCGGCGGGTGGTTTGTCGTACCAGGCCAGGTCGTGCCCTTTGTAGATAGTGACGACATTGTCTCGCCTGGCTTTGCCCCAAACCTGTTTTCGGACATCGTCCCTAACCGCGTTGGAGACGCAGATCACGCCATCGACGCGGGGATGCAGATGGGTCAGATAGGCGCTGGGGTCGTGCCGGTAAAGGCCGCCGGTGGTGCCGCGGTAGGTGATCATCTTGGCGGGAAAGCCGATAGCGGCGAAGGCTGCGTTAGGGATCGCTTTGGAGTTGGTGGCATAGATGATGTCATAGCGACAGCTGCGTAGTTCGTCGCGTAGCACCCGAATCGATTCCATGCAGATCTTGCGCTTGGGCTTTTGGTCGATCACCTTGATGCCGTTGGCTTCGAATATTTTGCCGTACTCGGAGTCTTTTTGTGCCACGACCGTGACTTTGTGCCCGCGTTTGGCCAGTGCTAGAAAAATCTCGAGCTCGGGGCGGATGCTGTTGGTCGAGCCGTGCGAGGTGGTGAAAATCAGAATGTTCATGGCGTAGTTCGTGTCGAGTTGGATTGTGGGCGAGCGGGGTCGTTGGTTGCCGTACTGGTGTCGTTTTTGTAGGTCAGAAACAGATATTTATTAAAGGTATATTGCTTCTGTATGCTGGTTTTGTCAAAGATGCTTCGGCCACCGAGAAAGCCTCTTTTTAGCAGGTAATGTTTGATGAAAGCGGTGATC
>SDWK01000199.1 GCA_004195335.1 Shewanella sp. | reverse complement strand
CAGCCATCCTTGGCTGCTCATCTGACATTTAGTCAGCGCTCACTGCGCTTCGATTCCCGCCACCTCCACACAAAAAGGGCGACCCCTATTGGGATCGCCCTTTTGCTTAATGGTGGAGGTGGCGTCCATCGAATTGAATCGCTATGTAGCTGTTTTAACGATGTTTTACGTTACGGGCAATTCCAGCATACCCCCAAACGTACCCCTAAAATTCTACCGTTGGCACATACCCACAACGAATTGCATTAACCAGTGATGGTGGGGTCAATACCTCTACAGAATTTTCTTTTGATACTTCAACGGGAGATTGGTAGCCAGTTGGCAGCCAAGGATATGCGTTGCCCTCCCACCAGAGTAGGCTTTTGCCAGCGACAGCGACGAAAACCCCACTAGGCAAATCAATTAACCGGGCTAGATAGGTACGCTTTTCTTTTGAATCCGTATCAACGCGCTCCCGATGAAGGAGGTTGTCGATATCAGAGACGCTGGCCTTGCCGCTGGGCGCATGTTCTCTGTTTCCTTCAATCCAAGCCTCTTTGAACAGGTTAAACCTGTCACGACGACATTCAGCACACGGACGATGTCCGGCAGACATAGCAACGGCCTCATCATGGAAAAACAATTCCGTGTAACACCCTGGAGACATCTAGGTGCGCTGTTCCCCCTTAAATTTTGTAAGACAAATAATCCAACGCTTACCAACCCACCTCTTTGAGGTTAATTCACCTTTATTGTTATGCAGCACACCCCTGTTCCCCATGAATTGGCCATAAGAGGGTACGGCTATCAGTTCTCCATAAGGATTGACTCTATTCTGCCGTGGCATATCAATCTTTCTTTCTCAGCAAACAAAAAATAAACGCCTGATTTCAGCTCATCAATTGATCGAAACTAGCAAATTTTATGGCGCTCGTTTGAAAGCGACGGTAACCATCGTCGTTGTTAAGAAAGGCTAAATTGGCCTTCCCACCATCAAGACTCAGAATCATCCGTGCACCAAAATGTGGCAACCCGGCAATAAAACCTATGTCACCAGGGCTGACCTTTGCGGCGAGACAATCGTGCTCGTCACCGGAGATGAATTTTGACAAGGCTTGATCTGCGGAGAAGATCCAATTCAACCAATCCATATCGCTCGAGCATAATGGCCCGATACTTTGCCTTGCTTCCTCAACGACAACCTCATCATCCTTAACGAGCTGAGCCAGTGAAAGCATCAATCCTTTTGCTCGCAATCGGTCCTCCAGCTCCTTGCGAGATTCTTGAAATGCTTTCTTTTTTATCAGCTGCACACCACTGTCCCACGCAAGCCACAAAACAAGGCCCCTGAGACGAGCCAACTCATCAGCATCATCAAAATCAGACCCTGGTGGAGACAGAATTGAATTGGGCATTTCAATTAGAGTTTCGGCTATTTTCTCGAAAAGTCGTATTCTCTCCCCTAAAGGAAAAGTTGTTTGCCCTTGCTTCGCCCACGCGACTTTCCCGTCGCAATTGCGTAACTGCCGTAGAACCGCCAGCACCCCAGTCAGCCTGACAACAGCATCCTCAAAAGTTACCTTCCCATCAGCTAAGGACTGAAGCTGAGTCATCATCCGGCCGACCAACGAGCGAACCTTCCCATGGCATAAAGAGAGTGTTTTGAGGGCAATCTCATCAGAGGCCGCACCATCAGATTCTATTTCTTCATCATCATCTGCATCTACCTGCTCTTCTTCGCTACGACCAAGGGAATCTCGTTTTTCATGCGACGACTCTACCGCTCCCTCTACTTCTGAACGCAGGTGGTAAATCAGCACATCCAGCAAATAGGCGAGATCATCAGAGTGCCTTAAACGGTACTTTTTCTTGGCCTTTCGCGTGTCACTCAAATCCATAGAAAGATCCGCCCCCTCCTCAGGATCTGAAGGAGACTGACTCGTAGAGGTTGATGTTCTGACGCGATTGGCAGCTCTATTTACATCTTCAGCCTTTGCGAAGATGATTTTATCAACGCACTTTATAAGTGTTTCAAGATCGGGTGAGTCGGAGCTCAGACTGGCTAAGGCATCACGGAAGCGCCTCTGAGATCCAGTTCGAGCCGACGCCTCAATTTGATGCTGGTGATGAACAAGAAATGTTTTGTTTTTCTGATCTACTGAACAGCAAACAAAACCCGCTAGCCCCATCTTTTCATCAGGAAGAGTAAGGCTATAACCCTCCCCTACCCTTTGGATTTCACCACTACACACAAGCTGCTTATCAAACCCGAGAATCTCGCAATCAATTGGATCAGAGCCACAGAGCGCGTTTAGAGGGAAAACAATCTCACGTTCAGTCGCAACGCAAATTCCAACCGTTGTGGCTTTTCGCTGCTCCTCTAGTTGAATATCTTTTTGCCAGTTTTTCTGCACTTCCTGCCAATCATGCTCAGTGAGCTCTGGCAGGTCAGGGATTGCCATCAATCCAAGTTCTCGAGCAGCCTCTTCAGCTTCGGGCCCACGCCTCAATAACATGACTTCAGTATTGCCAGTCACTCCAGGGCGTAGCCAAGCAGGGGCACTCGGGTTCGCACTGCCGGTTGCTAAATAGAAGTCACCATCAACAGTCCTGACAGCAAGAGACTTGGCATGTAAATACCCTGTAGATCCGCTTTCAGTCTCGTCATTGCCGAGAGAGCTTGCATTCACAAACGAGACCCCCGGTAATTCTTTGCCTGATGGGACTTGAACTGTCTTAGGATCAATCCCAACCGTAATGCTTTTCGGATTCAGATCTTGCTGAACCCTTTTCAAAAAACTCAACTGACCATCGAAGAAAGCGCCAGACACCAAGACTTGATCAGCAATGCCATTGAAGTTTTCCCTGAATTGATCCCATAGACTAGGATCACCAGATTGAGTGCTAAGTGGCCTACAGGTAGCAGGAAGCTCTTCCTGTTGTTCGCCTAACCAGGGAGCAAAATCTTTGAGTTTCAAGACCATTTCGGATAGATGGCCTGGTAGGTTATCCCCCTGGGCTTCAACCCAGCCCAATACTTGCCGCCAGACAGCTTGGGTAACGGCAATAGCCTCAGGATCATCCTTGCCTTGCACCCGAATCATATTCGTCAATTCGCGGTTGTAACCAAAACCAGACAAAGTCAGATTATGACTCCCGACCAGCAAGGCCCCCTTATTCCTGCCCAACAGAAGAATGACCTTAGGATGAAAAGCCCCAGGAGAAGATATTGGTACCAAAGAATAATGCCGACCGGCCAATCGCGGGGGATGATTTGATATGGATTGAGAGCACTGAGCAGAGTCCATCAACACGACATTATGTTGAACCCCTTGCCCTATAAGCTTCCGTAAGACAACCTCTTCGTAGAATGGCAGATAAGCATTGAAGGTCGTTATCAATGACGCTTCATAACCACCTTTTTTTATCTCTTCGATGATTGAAATACGTTCACTCATCCCCCACCTCCTTCAGTTGTAACCCTAGCTCTGAAGTCTTCCACATTTCTCCATCTTGTTCGAGTGCACCGATATCTTTAAGAATGCGTACAGACTGATTGAAACGAGGCATGGTGAAGACGGCTTGGGGGACGGAGATGACTTCCAATCCACTGTCCGAAGGGCGAATCCTGAAGGTTGATTGAGACTGACCACGCAGCTTCCTAAGCGCCACCATGAAATGCGTCTGTACTCCCCACTGGTTACTAAGCCAACAAATCCAGTCCCTAACAGTGAAATCGCTCCAGGTTTGGTCACTATGTTGGAGAAAGGACTTAAGGTTTATAGGGTAAACATTGAAGTACTGACCCTGGAAAACAAGATCCTCATATCCCCCTTTAGTTTCTGGTCTGCTCATCAAGGCAATCAAAATTTTCAAAGCAGACTGCAGGATTTTAGGGCGATGAGCTGCGCTATCCTTACTGTCGCAGAGTTTTTCGACAGAGTACGCCAGCTGGACTTCATGGAGATCATTTGACCAGTCACTTAACGGTGGTAGCCAAGACTCCGCAGCCTGCTCCAGATCAGACACTAGCCCATCCAGAGATGTTGTCTCGCTTAAGGTCTGAACCTCTGTTGAGGTCAAAAACCACTGGCAAAGCTGCTCTACTGAATCGATACGGTAGCCAAGTTCCTCATAGGAACCAAGGAGTACAGAGAAGATGGCCTGCACCGCTATGGATAGAATCTCGTTCCTTTGATACACAGCCCAGCGGGCCCGATTGTGCAACAGCCGTTCAGGAAGCACCCATTCTGTTCCATCAGGCAAGGCTCCGCTATATACGCAACCACGAAAAAGCTTCAGATCAATTGATTGTCCCTGCTTAGATAAATCATCGGCAAGGTACAGAATCGACTGCAGACTTCTACGACGGGGCATGGTGTCGGTATCGCTAAAAAGACCCCGCACAAAAAATAGGTCTTTTAATAGCTGGTGTTCTTTGGGGCTGTTATTTAACTGGCAGGGGCAAAAGCAGGACAACTGATCCAATCGGTCAATTGAAACATCATCCTCAGATAACGTCTTCAAAAAAAGATCACGATCTACCCCCTCATCCATGGCTTCAGCCACGACTCTGCCTATCTGATTGGTATTTTTTATGCCGGTACTACTATTACCGTCCATAATGCCAAGCTCTGAAAAAACTCCGAGATAGTATTGACCAAGACCACCAAGTTTATTCTTAAAATACCGAGCCTTAGCACCATCTCCTTGATGCGCTGCATCAGACAATTTCACTGGATTGTCTGCCTTAATCAAAGCAACCAATTCAGCCATATTGCCGCTACCGACCGTTGCACCGGCATGCTTATCGTACCCAGTGCCAGCCACAAAGTAATGTCTCTGTGCAATTAGAGTAAAGAGGCAGTCTGCCCGTCTGAACTGTTCGATAAAATCCGCATTGTACTTGAATCCATCTTGCTCTAATGCCCACACTATCCAGGGATAAAAACTGTAGTACCGAGCACGATCGGTGACATTGGTAATTCCAGGAAGAAGGCGGCCATAAATGTTGATACACGGAGCTTGGACAGCTAAGTGATCAAGGCCACCAATCTGGGTTGGCGGTTTAACCCATGCAGTTTCGATATTCATGTTTCCCCCTTGTATAAACGCGATAAAGAAGTCTCAGCAGTACGGTTAACTTTTGCGAAGGTGCAGTATCAGCATCTTCTTAATCAAGCCAATTTGACTGTCGGAAAGTCGATCGGGAAGATTATCAATATAGGTGGGCAAGGCTCTTGGGTTTAGTACCCAAACTGTCGCCTTGGTGGCATTGCTTTCATTTTCGATATACCAACCTGGAAAAACAACAACCGGCTTGATCGGAGCGGACACATTCCCCTCATCGAGAAGTTCTTTTAACCAACTCGCCTGTGCTTTGGCTTGTATAATTGGGTTTCGATCAGGAACAAAGCCGTTGATTGATAGCTGCTCACCATTATAGCGAACAACGGCCTTTCCTCGTTGAGGCTTACTGATAGTTTTTGTCTCTACGGTGAACACCCCCTTGGGGCCAACAACCACATGATCTAAATTAAACCCATCACCGACGAGGTCGTGAAAAACAAAGAAGCCTTTTTGACGTAAATTTTCGAGAAACTGACCAACGGTCCTCTCTCCATCCCTGCCCTGCTTGAGATGTGTGATTTTGCGACGACCTTTGACGATTTGAAATGCGGCAAACAGAGCCATTAGGAGCGCCATAATTGAGAAAGTGATAGGGCTCCGAGGAAGCTCTTTCCACGTGGCATACCACTCATAACCCGCCATCGACGTCAACATCACAGCCGAACCATAATAGGGCAACAACTTATCGCCGATCAGGTCATCAATTTCATCTTGAACAGACTGCCCAGGATTCCTTAATGGAGCGGCTTTAAGGGGAGATTTCTTTTTCATCTTCATGAATCAGCTCGCCTCGTAGCTTTTCAATAAATAGTCCTTAGCCCTTTCAAGGTCTTCAGGAGATTTGACAGTGATTTCTAAGTCGCCGGTGCCGAAATGGCCGATGCTCCGCACATCGCGCAGAAAACCTTGATTATTGCCCAGGTCAACACTGTCGGGATCGACTTTGACATAGACTAGAATTTTCTCCGCCTGATTGTAGATCTCAACACAAGCGAAATTTTTCAGCCGCTTAAAGGCAAAATAGTCTTGAAGTGTCTTCTTTTGTACGTCATCACCGAATGCCATAAGGTGAGCCTGTAATTCTTCATATATGTTGCTCAATGACGAGTTCGCCTGAGATAACTTAATACTGACCGTTTTGTACTGCGCTTTAGTTTTCTGAGGTTTAAGTTCATCTTCAATCGCTACCGTAGCAGATGTCGCATTGACCAGCTCAAGCAAGAGCATCTCGTCGCCATACTTGCGATAGCGGATCAGCTCGATATTGCGGTTGATCTGCTGGACGGCATGACCGTCATACTTGGTGAAGTCCCCTGCAATGCATAGTAAGCGGGGCGCTGACCACTCGATGGCGGCAGCCATCTCTTTGTCGAAGTGCTCCATCACCAACAGTTTAAATTCGGCTTTATGGTCCATCAGCCAATCAAGATAGAAGAGCCCCTGATTGATGACGTTCTCGTTGGTCGAGCGTTTGTATTCGATAATGACCGGGCAGCCGTTTTCATCGATGCCGAGGGTATCGATACGGCCACCGTGGGTTTTGCCGGTGGAGTATTCTGAGGCGAGAAATCGGACGCCGAGGAAGGTTTCGAGGTTTTTCTCCATCAGCTCCTGAAGAGATCTCTCAAGAACGACGGACTTTCCGCTGAGTTCCAGAACACTACTATTATTGATTTTGAAAAGTTTGATGTCTGACATGGTCCCTCCAGGCAAATAAATAACAGAAAAAAGTACTAGATTATTTTGTCTCGCTTCAGCAGGTTATGACGTGCACAGAGTAATTGCACGTTCTCAACAGTGATAGACGTAGGTGGCGGAATAGTAAAATCCTCTTAACCTTCCACGGCTTCTAGTTTGAATTTGAAGATTCTTCTCTGTTCATCCTGTTCTTGCCAAGCATCTACTAAATGGAAGATTCCGTTGTACGACCAGATGCCTTTTCGTATCTTCTCATAAACTCTGACTCGCTCTGGCACACGTTGGCCCGCTTTAGCTCCGATAGCGGCATCAGCAAACTTCCCATTTTGAGTGGGTGTTCCTTTAGG
>SDWK01000996.1 GCA_004195335.1 Shewanella sp. | reverse complement strand
ATCCTATTTTGGATACCATCTTTATTACTGTCGGCTGCTGAGGTAAGTGTGGCCTTCGGAGAAAAAATACCGCCTTTCTGTTTTCCTGCAACAGATTCGGGGATTGAAGTAGAGGTGATAGGCGAGGCATTGGCTTATCGTGGCCACGTCTTGAAACCAGAATATTATCCCTTTGCCAGGATCCCGGTCGCTTTTTTAGCACACAGTGTAGATGCAGCAATGACAGATTTAGGCCGAAATATGGAGCAGGATGGAGCTATTTACGGCGATCCTGCGGTGTTTTATGACAATATTTTTATCACCCTCAAAGAGCGTAATATCACCATCAACAAGCCGGAAGATTTGCAGGGATTGAGTGTCATTGCCTTTCATGGTGCCGCGAAACGATACCCATTATGGCTCGAAAGCGTTCAACGGGACAACCTCTACACAGAACAAAATAACCAGTCTTTACAAGCGCTAACGTTAGACAGGCTACGTTATGATGTCGTGCTCAGTGACCGGAACATTTTCAAATACTTCTCTTTGTATCTAGAACGAGAAAAAGGATTTAAGCCTAAGCCCATTCAAGAGCATCATTTTGTAGAACTTAATCCAATGGATTATCGACCTGTCTTTTGGGATGAAAACATTCGTGATGATTTTAATGCCGGGCTCAAACACCTGAAAGAGACGGGGCGCTATCAAGAGATCTACGATAAATACCTGAAATAACATTAACCCAACGGTGACTAGCGAAGGCTCCCTTAAGTTGAAAGAATCAATATAACAATCTGCTAAATAGACATTTACTGATTTACTTCAATAAGGCTCAAACAGGCCTTGTTATAATTCCTCCATCAGGATTAACGCGAAAGGCTGTTCATATGATTTCAAACCCCGCTTGCGAGCTGCAATTAGTCTATCTTTTTGTCCATCTGGTCAATGCTGGCGGATTCTCACAGGTCGCTAAAGCACTAAACATGCCTATCGCTACGGTGAGTCGTAAAGTACATAAACTTGAGGAAAGTCTGGATACTCAACTCATCATGCGTAGCACCCGAAAACTGCGTTTGACCGAAGAGGGTGATGCACTATTTAAACGTTATCAGGATGCCATATCTCAATTCGATAACTGCTCAAACTCTGTGAAAAATAAATCAGAAGGGACGCTGAGAATTGCGGCACCGGTATCGATAATCTCAATGATATTCATCGGTGCGTTAAATGAATTTTCTAAATTGCATCCCGATATTCAACTGCATATCGCCCAAAATAATAACACCTTAGACTTAGTCGAAGAGGGTATCGATATTGCCATTGTCGGTGGTGCTCAGCCCGACTCATCCTGGGTGTCGAACTCACTTGGCGTTCTGAACTACGGACTTTACGCCTCACCTGGCTATATCTCGCAGGCCAAGGCAATAACCCACCCCAATCAACTTAAGCAACACACCTTAATCAAGGTATGGCCCCTGTTTAATTGGACCTTGAAACACCAAAGCGGTGAAGATTTTTACTATGATGGTCCGGCAAAATTAACCCTAGGCGATCTATATGGTGCAGTGCAGGCAGCTGTGGATGACGGTGGTATCTTGTATGGACCCGAGTTATTTGTGAAGCAGCAACTACAATCCGGGCAGTTAATCGAGGTTCTACCTGAGTGGGCAGGAGAGCAGCGACGGATCTCCATGTTGTATCATCAACGTAGCCAGCAGCCTCTTAAGGTCAAACTCTTTATTGAATTTATGCAGTCAAAAGCAGAAGGCTTGTTCACACTATAGCGCTATTCCGACCAAACGAAACGCCTAAAATGATTCGGACTACACGTTTATTATCAAGCTCATTGCGGCTAGCAAGCCCTGAAATTCAAGGCAGAACAATCAATAAAATCGATGCCGAATAAGCGAAGTCATCAGCAAGATAGCTGAAACTTCGCCTGTCGAACTTACCTCTAATGCCTATTGGTATTAGTTTTTAAACCAAATAAACATTCGAAGAGCAGGCTCCGTGAGCACCAATAACCAACGCCTGTTCGATATCTGCGGTTTTTGATGGACCCGCGATAAAGACACCGAACTCTCCCTTCTCTAAGGTGATCTTAGAGGCAGCCTCGTGCATATTGGCTACAATCGTATCGGCTTCAATAACCAAAAACAGATTTTCACAGATAAATGGCGTGACTCTGTGTCCCAAGTTTTTGTTGTTAACCCAAATAGCGCCATTCTCGGCAACACCAAGATCGCCAGGGATCACCGCGTAATCGATATCTCTAAGTTCGTGCGCAGTCTCTGTGACCTCTCTGTTGCCTTTAATGCCGTCGACCATAGAGATAACTTGTAGCCCCTGAGCAATGAGTTCATCAACCTTGAGCTGAAGAGCCTCTAATCCGCCGACCCTATGTAATGTCCCCGCAACAGATTTAAGATTGGTCTCGAACTGACCCACAAGATCGTCAATTCGTGGAGCAACATTAAACGTCGGCATGGCCTGAGGCGCCATGGCAGAGCTCTTAAGTGCGTTTAAAATATAATCTTTACTCGACATCTTTTTAGCCTCTGTTTTTCTTAAACCAAGCTTCGAAACTTGAGTTTGGAGCGGTAGGAAGTTCACGATATTTACCCCAGGCACCAGAGAAAGGTTTGAGGAGACTACCGGGAAGGACTTTTAATGCGAAGCGAGCAACGCTCATAGAGCAGTTAAGCATGGTTTCGCTGGCCATAAAATTACCGACTAGAGGCATGTAACTCCTCTTACCATAAGGGAGTTTACCGGCTTCGGCTTTCAAACGGCGATGATGATGAATGATCTTATCTAACGGCACCTTAGTCGGGCAAACATAGGTGCAACTGCCACATAAGGTACAAGCCCATGCAATAGAATTAGTATCATCATGTTGCGCCCCGACAGCAATACCGATGGGACCAGGTATCGTGTAGTTATAACTATGACCACCAGAACGACGGTAAACCGGGCAGGTATTTAAGCAACCACCACAACGGATACATTTTAGCGATTCTGCTAATATTTTGTCTTTAAGCATATCGGTACGGCCATTATCGACAATAATGACATGCATCTCGCCACCTTCTTGAGGGCCACGATAGAATGAACTATAGGTAGTGATCGGCTGGCCAGTCGCATTACGTGCCAGCATTCTTAATAAGGTTGATGCACTCTCAATATCGGGCACCACTTTATCGATACCCATTGAGTGTAGCTGCAGCTTCGGCAAGTTTGCCCCCATATCTGCGTTACCTTCATTGGTACACACAACGATGGCACCTTTATCGGCAACGGCCATGTTGACACCCGTCATAGCAGCATCTGCCGACAGAAACTTCTCTCTGAGATGGGCTCTGGCGGCGCGGGTCAGATAAAGAGGAGCGGAAGCTCCGGCTTCTGTGCCTATCTTTTCATGGAACAGTTCGCCTACTTCCTCTTTCTTCATGTGGATCGCAGGGAGAACAATATGCGATGGCGGATCACCGGCAAGCTGAATAATACGCTCACCTAAATCGGTATCGATCACCTCAATTCCATGCTGCTCAAGGTAAGGATTTAAGTGGCACTCTTCGGTTAACATCGACTTAGACTTAACCAGCTTCTTCACGTTTTTGTCGGCTAAAATTTTATGTACGATACGGTTATGTTCCGCACCATCTTTAGCCCAATGAACTTTAATCCCATTTTCCAGGCAGTTTGTCTCAAACTCTTGTAAATACTTTCCCAGATTGGTCAAAGTGTGTAGCTTTAACTCTGATCCTATCTGACGTAACTGTTCCCACTCAGGTAGGCTGCCGGCTGCACGATCACGCTTCTCTCGTACCGTCCACAAGGCTTTCGAGTGCCAATCGACTCTCGATTCATCCCTACAAAATATTTCGGCTTTCTTAGCATGTACCGCTGAATTATTATTTGACATAGTAAGCTCTCTATAGTGCGGCGTTAATCACCTGGGCGATGTGGCGGATCTCTATCGACAACTTCTGACGTTTAATTATGCCATCGATATGTAACAGACAAGAAGGATCGAAACCTACTGCATAAGCTGCGCCCGTTGCCGCATGAGCCTGTGCCTTATCTTTACCCATCTTTCCGGATACCGCACCCTCATCCAAAGCAAAAGTACCACCGAAGCCACAGCATTCATCGCGTTTGTCCGGATAGACAATTTCAATCTGCGGGATCTGACTCAGTACCGCTTCGAATTTATTATGTCTTGGTCCCATCTGCTCACTGGGGGTCGCCAGATCCAACATACGGATCCCATGACAACTCATCTGCAGGCTGATTTTATGGGGAAAAGGCTTAGTAAAGGCTGGGATTGGCGAGACATCATGCAAGAACTCGGTCAGTTCATACAGTTTGTCTATCACCGCCTGAGCTTCGGGGCTGGAATCAAACTCGTGGAAATTCTCTTTCGCGGCGACCAGACAAGAAGCGGCTGGACAAACGATAGCGTCACACTCAACACCTTTAAATGCATTCAATAACTTCAGGGTCGTTTTTTTCGCTTCTTTGAAACAACCTGAGTTAGTCATAGGTTGACCACAGCAAGTCTGACCTGCAGGTAATATCACCTGATGACCCAGTTTCTCCAGCAGTTCTAAGGTAGCGATACCAACATCCGGCATCATCTGATTAACCAGACACGGAATGAACAGTGCGATTCTCATATAGCGTTCTCTTTTTTTTGTTGGCTGCCGCGGATACCTAAACAATCACTCGATAATAATGACCATAAAGTCATTAATCAGACTCGTTCTACCAGCTGGCAGGGTTATTTTATAACCATAAGTCTAGGCGTTACCCACATAATAAGTAGTGCTAATTTAGTAAATATAGTTAACAATATTTCCAAAAATGAAACAGAGTTCGATCATGTTTCAGGCGCGATTTCTCCAGCCAGACAAGGTGCTTATCGCCTTATCACCAAAGCAGTGGCTGAATAGTTGGGATGCGAGAACGGAAAAAGAGCGGGAAAAGCATAAGCTTACCAGTTTCACGGCGGAAACCAGACTAATCTCAGGCGGGACTGTAGCCAGTCAAGGTAGCAGTAGACATTGGGCCTTACCCCTTACCTCTGTTAACACATAGGCCAATTCTCTTTCTGCTAGCCCAGCGAGTGATATTAGAAGTATGGATAATGAAAATAAACAGATGTCTTCCTACTAGACCAAAAATGATCTTAAGGGTATGGGTAATGAGGGGAGAACAGATGGGTTCGTATAAACCCACCTGTTGATACCGGACTGTAAATCGTTTTGTTTTAACTCAACGACTGTTAATCATGAACAATGGCTAAAGTTACTGCGCCGCCCTGTTCGATTTAAGATAAGGCATAACCAGCAGAGCAATACCGACCAGAAGGAAGGGAATACTCAGCATCTGACCGGCACTCATGGCCCAATCATCGGCATAGGCTGCCTGCTTCACTTTGACAAATTCGATCGCAAATCTGGCACCGAAGACGAGACAAAGGAAGAGACCAAATATTGCCCCCTCTTTTTGCTTCATCCGGGTGTATTTGAATATTGCAGATAAACCGATGAAAATAGCCAGATAGGCGAAGGCTTCATATAATTGCGCCGGATGGCGAGGCAGCATATCGACACGTTCGAAGATAATCGCCCATGGCGCCGTGCTCGGCAGGCCTAAGATCTCAGAGTTCATGAAGTTTGCCATTCTGACAAAGAAGCCAAATATCGCGGTAGCAATGGCTAATCGATCGAGCAGGTAGAGGAAAGGCATCTTCACTTTTTTATGATAATAGAAGAGCGCCAAGATTGCGCCTAAGCCACCACCATGACTGGCCAACCCTCCTTCCCAGATAGCGAAGATCTTTAAGGGGTGACTGAAATAATAGGCCGGGTCGTAGAAAAAACAATGGGCTAATCGGGCACCGACAATGATCCCCACTACACAATAGATCAACAGATTGTCTAACGACTCAACATCATGTCCCTCCTTGATATAGATACGTTTCATTACCTGAAAGCCACATGCGATAGCCGTAGCAAATAGTGCACCATACCAATGTACTTTTAGCCCCATAAACGAGATTAATACAGGATCGATATTCCAAATAAAGTGGTCCAAATTAAGCCTTCCGATTTAAATCCAGAAATTGTAGAGATAACACGAAGTTTTACGCTGATACTCTTGATTAGGCAAGTATTGCGTCACTCTTAGATAAGAGACAACCACAAATCTAGCGAAAAAGAGCCTGAAAATCATAATGAATGCCCACTAAAAAATGGCCCACCAGTATCAAATAGCCGACTGAGTACAAACTTTTTTTCAGATATATCGACGTTCAGATCAAAGCTCTTTGTAGAACAAAACCGTAGCCTCATACTCGCCGTTTGAGTTTAATGCGAAGTTGGGGATCTCTCCGGCAAAACTATAACCAAGGTTCAGATATAAAGTAGCCGCCACATCCCCTTTGCGCGTATCTAAAACAATGAGAGTACGATCTAAATCAAGCGCTAGCGCTTCAAGCTTAAGCATGAGTTTTTTAGCGATGCCCTTTCCTCTGGCGCTGGTTCGCACCATCAACTTTTCGACCTCGGCGCGATGCAGACCATTGTGCTTATCTGTCATGGAGAGTTGAACACAACCCAAGATTTCACCACCATCACACGCCAGAATAAGCTTGCGCATGCCGGAGTTCATATCGGCTTCGACGCCCCCCCAATAGGCCAGCGCCTCAGTATGAGAAAAAGGGGTAATAAATCCCACCGACGCACCACTTTCTACACTGTCGATCAGCAATGAAACCAACGCTTCTCTGACATCCTCACTCGAGGCTAAAACCGTCGCTTCGAACGACTCTACCACTGAGATATCCACATCTACTCCTTGAATAATCCTCTGCTGCACACATAAAAAACAACCCTGTATCTGTTTTACTACAGTACCAGCTCACTAATGTCTCGGCTCTAATAATGTACCTGCTCTAATATTAGTTTAGTCCTATATTTTCACATTTTAACGCTCTACTCTCATCCCCATTGTTATACCGATTGGTATTACTTGCTGTAGATCCTCAAGCTAGATCATGAAACCAGTTCAAGATGACGGCCAAAGGGAAAGCCTTCCAACTATCAGGCATAAAAAAACACCCCGCCACAGAAAGACGAGGTGTTAACTTCAAACTTATTATTTACTTTTTATAGCTGGTAACTCGTAGCCCTTAAACATTCACGGCTAAA